>JAUYED010000066.1 GCA_030691525.1 Bacillota bacterium
AGGACCCTGTACTTGCGTTTACTCCTATTTCTGCACCGCAGTCTTGATATCCGGCACGATATATGGTATTTTTAAGAAAAATAGTTTCTTTGACGGTTGAACGAACTCCTGTTCGTTTTCAAGTGAAATCGGCTTCTGGGGCGGGAAGCCCGTAAAATCTTACGGCTTCCCGTTTTTTTACTGCTTACAGGAGGTTGATAAATGGATAACCAAACCGTTCAAATGATCGTTTCAGGAGCCATCTTCGTTATTGCATATGCCTTCATCATATGGGATAAATTTGACAGGACCATCGTGGCGCTGCTTGGCGCGGCGCTGATGATCTTTACCCGCATCCTTTCGCAGGAAACAGCATTCCTCGAGATAGACTTCAATACAATCGGGCTTCTGGTCGGCATGATGGTCGTGGTGATGATCGCCAAAAGATCGGGGATCTTTGAATATATGGCGATAAGGACGATCAAGATCAGCAAGGGCAGGCCGGTGACTACCCTGGTCATGCTCGCGCTTATCACAGGCATACTTTCGGCGATACTGGACAATGTCACGACCATCCTTCTGATATTGCCTGTTACACTGAGCATTGCTAAAGACCTGCGGCTCAATCCTACACCTTTTATCATCACCGAGATCTTTGCATCAAACGTAGGGGGGACTGCGACACTTATCGGCGACCCTCCCAACATCATGATCGGAAGCGCGACAGGGCTGAATTTCATGGACTTTCTGAAAAACGATGCCGTCATCGCCCTGCCGCTGCTTTTTCTCACCACATATATCCTCGCCCTCGCTTTCAGGAAGAAGCTGAAGGCAAGCCCCGGGACAAGCGAAGAAGCAATGCTGCTGAATGAAGCCGAGGCCATCAAGGACAAAAGGCTGCTCATCAAAAGCTTGATCATTTTGGGACTGATCGTCATCGGCTTCGTGCTGCAGGGCATTCTGCACTATGAATCCTCCACCATCGCAATCGCAGGCGCAGTCATCCTGCTGCTGATATCGAAAATCAAGCCGGGGAAAGTATTTGGCGAGGTGGAGTGGAATACGATATTCTTTTTTGCGGGGCTGTTCATCATGGTGGGAGGACTGAAAAGCGCAGGGGTAATAAAAATGCTGGCGCAGAACGTACTGGGGCTGACCAATGGCGACCTCGTACTGACCACTATGGCCGTCCTGTGGCTGGCCGCGATCGCTTCCGCCTTCATTGATAATATCCCTTTCGTGGCCACGATGATACCGCTCATACAGGACATGGGAGCGCTCTCGGGCATGAGCCTCACGCCGCTCTGGTGGGCATTGTCCCTGGGCGCATGCCTGGGCGGCAACGGAACCGTCATAGGCGCCAGCGCCAACGTCATCGCCACGGGCATCGCAGATGAACACGGGCACAAGATCTCTTTTGGCAGGTACTTCAGGTATGCATTCCCGCTGATGCTTCTGACTGTGGCGGTAAGCTCGGTCTATTTATATTTAGTATATTTATTGTAAGCATAAAGGAAGATCATGCCCTGCCATCCAGAATCCTGCCCAGCTGCTCCGCGCTGGTCACCGGAGGCCTGCATTGACGATCCTCGCAGACGTAGGCGGTACTCATTCCTTCCACCGGTTTATAGGACGCAATATGCGGCATGATTTCACTTAACCCACCGCCATCCCCTGAATTCACTATAGTTTGAGTAAAGGGCCTGAAGCTGCCATTCAATACGCCCAGCATCTCTCCATTGCCTGTGCCTGCAAGGATGACTTCCTGCGCGGAGCTTTGCGCATACAGGAGGGCGGATAAGAGGAATGCGTGCGCAAGGGGCGCATCCGAGAGAGATTTACCAAAAGCTTTGAATATCTGCACCGCCTTTTCCTCCAGCTCCTGCCGTCCCGTAAGGCGCGCAAGGCGGAGCATATTCAGCGCAGCCACAGAATTGCCAGATGGCATAGCGCCGTCATAGGATTCCTTTTGGTGCGTTATCAGCTCCTCGCTGTCGCTTCCATAGACGAAAAGCCCGCTATTTCTGTCATCCCAGAACAACCGGAGCAGTCCGCTATTCAGTTCCAGCGCCTTCTGCAGGTATTCGGGCTTAAAACAGGTTTCATAAAGCTCGATATATCCCCAGATGAGAAAGCCATAGCCGTCTGCAAAGGCGGGATGCCCGGCCCGGCCATCCCTGTAGCTGGATTGAAGCCGCCCGCCGCTTCCTATAAGTTTCCCGGATATGAACCGGACAGCCTTCTCTGCCGCTTCGGTATATCTTGCGTCACATAGCACCCTGCCGGCGATGGACATGGCCGCGACCATCAAGCCGTTCCACGAAGCCAAGACCTTATCATCCTTGAAAGGATGGACACGGCGTTCCCTGTGCTCAAAAAGGCGCTTTTTGCATCGCAGTATAAAATCCTGGCTGTTTGAACCGGTTTTGCTATTGATGAGGTTAGGAATACTGCGCCCTTCAAAATTGCCCTGCGGAGTAATATCATAGATGGCACAAAATATTTGCCCGTCGTCTTCCCCAAGCACCTCTGTCACTTCTTTGGGCGTCCAAAGGTAAAACCTGCCTTCCTCGCCTTCGGAATCGGCATCTTCCGCCGAAAAAAAGCCGCCTTCGGGGAAGGCCATGCCCCGCAGGACGTAATCCAGCACATCGGCGGCGATATCCGCATAAAGCTGCTTCCCTGTTATCTGCCATGCCTCAAGGTAGGCGATGGCAAGGAGCGCGTTGTCATAGAGCATCTTTTCAAAATGCGGGACGA
>JAUYED010000054.1 GCA_030691525.1 Bacillota bacterium
TCCTGTAAAAGTACTGCGGGTCCTGCATGACCATCATTTTCAGCTTTTCTTTTTCGGCACGGTTGATGAAATCTTTCAGCCCAAGGATCTTCCCCAGCCATTCGGTGCCCTTCTTCGTGCGCTTGCGCATGAATACGCCAAGCCACCCTAGAAGCAGCGTGGACGCAGCAGCTACAATGGCAACCGTCAACATATTGAACGAAAGTGACATGACCAGCACGAAAGCCAGCATGGAGAGCCCGATGAGCGCTAAACTTCCGATGAATTTGGCCATCTTCGCAGCCGGTTTTGTCGAGCGCCATTTCCGCATCACAGATACCAGCATATACACCGGGAAGAAGAGGAAGAAAGAGCAGATCACAGCTATGATGGTTGCAAAGACGAAGTCTCCATCTGCCATTATTGCTTTCATGATCGTAGCGAATATAGGAATGATCGCAAAGAACATCACGAAGCCCTGCGTCGTCATAGAGCCGGGGGTGAAAACCAATCGTCCACCCGTGAAGGAAGACTTGACGCGCCCCTGGGCGGCCTGAAACGTCTTGTAAAAAGTATATTTCAGCTCATCCGTAGAAACCTGTGCCCTCTCTCCACTGAAAAGCCCGTCGAACATTATCCGCTCGAAGTCTTTGCAGCTTTCAGGAAGGTCCTTGAGTTTTATCAGGTTGAATATATCCTTGTCCTTTTGTTCTATCTTCAGGTAGCCCTTGTCCGCCCAGTAGATGATGAGCGAGACCACGTCTTTATTGTCTACGTCCCCGTCAATGATGTATCCTACTTCGGCGGATGTCAGTCCCTCAGGCGCGTAGAATTCAACCGTAGATACGGCCTTCTCGTCAATCCCGAATATGATAAAAAGCACAATGCCAAGAAGGGCCAGGGCGCCGAAGGCGATCATGAGCGCCATATTCCAATCAAAGGGCACGCTTTCTCCTACAAAGTACCCTTCGGGAAGTTCTATACGGAGCGTGACGCCTTCATAGGGGGCAAGCTCCCTTGTGGTTTGCGCCTGGATCGTGTTGCCCTGAACGGTATAGCTGACGCCTTCACCGCTTGTCGAACCATAGCCCCCTACGGTAAAATCAATTTTTTCTTTGTCAAAATCCTTGGGCATCTCGAAAGTGAAGTTGGCGTTTTCGATATAGGCGTCCCAATCTGTCCCGATAAGGTTGTAGTACGCCTGGTCAAATTCGGTGATGTTGTCCTCGCCTACGTCCAGTTTGTAGGAGATAGTATATTCATGAGGGCCTCCGATGACCACATCTGGGTCGCCGATGACCAGCTTTATGTTGTCCCCGTCTTTTCCCTCCGTAAACGGGCCCCCTTGCACGGATATGTCTTTAAGTACGGCGTTGTATTTGATTTCTGCAGGAGTCCCGTTAATGGTCGTATAAACAGCCCCTCTATAGGGGATATAGGCGTAGATCCCGTGGTTGACGTATTCTACGCTGATATTTTCCGTTACCTCATAGACGTTGTTCGGCTGCACCGTGACGTATACGTCAAAGCTACTGATGGTTATCGTTTCTTGCGCCGCTGCCATCGAAGGCAGGATAAATGCCAGCGTCATAAAAATAACGGTAACGAGCATTATTGAGGAAAAAAACTTTTTCAAGACGCACTACCCCCATATACAAAAAAGATAAAAGCGGGTGCGCAAGAGTGCACCCGCTCATGCAATGCTAAAACTGCACCTTCACGCTTTCCCTCTGCTCTCCGGCTATCTCAAAGAGCAGCTTCTTTTCGAAGTTGAACATTCTTGCGATGATGCTGGAGGGGAATGCCTCGCGTTTGATGTTGAATTCCCGCACTAAGGCGTTGTAGTATTTCCTCGAGCTTGCGATATCGTCTTCCAGAATGCCCAGCCTGCCCTGCAGGTCCAAAAAGTTCGCGTTCGCCTTCAAATCCGGGTACGCTTCGGCCACGGCAAAGAGGGATTTGAGTGTGCTGGCGAGCATGTTTTCCCCCTGTACGCGCTCCTCAAGCGTTTTTGCGTCCACAGCCATGTTCCTGGCGTTGGTCACGTTTTGCAGCGTCTCCCTCTCATGTTTGGCGTAGCCCTTGACTGTCTCAACCAGGTTGGGTACCAGGTCATACCTTTTCTTCAGGTAAACGTCCATCGTGGAAAACGCTTCTGCTATCCTGTTTTTCACCTTGATAAATCCGTTATACGAAGCGATGAACCAGATAAGCAACAAAAGCACGACACCGCCAAGTACTATCCCGATTATTGCACCTGTCGCCATGAAGAACACCTCCAATTATCTATTCATATTGCTGTTATCTAATTATAGTACATTTTCATGCCCGGGATAAATAGCTATGTTAACTTTAATATTAAATTTATGTTAAAGAAACGATCCGGATCTCCTCTGACGCTTATTAACTTCTCTATAACCTCTCCAACGCCCCGTCCCTGCCATTGCTTAGGCGCACAGCAACACAGCAATCTGCCCCTTAACCTTTACGGGGTTATAAAGCAGATGACATTTGGCGACATGCGCGTCAAATGTCAGTATAACGCAGTTGCGACACGGTAGAAGCGCCCTGCCGGCCGTGCGCAGCACAAGCGGGGCAAGAGGGGGAAGGTTGGGAAGGGGGCGAGCCCCTTCCCATGTTTCACCAATTGCTGCAGTTGATTTCATAAAAGCTCTTTGGGTGCTTGCATACGGGGCATTCCCCAGGTACCGTTTCGCCGGTGAAGATGTGCCCGCAGTTGCGGCACTTCCATATCGCACCGCCCGGGCGGGAAAATACCGTCCTCTCCTGAATGTTTTTCAAAAGGGCATTATACCTTTCCTCGTGCCGCTTCTCTATCGCCGCCACCAGCTCGAACAGCTTGGCGATATCGGCAAAACCCTCTTCTCCGGCTTCCTCGGCGAACTTTTTATACATCTCCGTCCACTCGTAATGCTCTCCACTGGCGGCCGCCTTCAGGTTTTCAGGCGTATTGCCGATGCCCTGAAGCAGTTTGAACCAAAGCTTAGCGTGCTCTTTTTCATTGTCCGCCGTTTCCTGAAATATGGCGGAGATCTGCTCATAGCCCTCTTTTTTAGCTGCTGAAGAAAAATACGTGTACTTGTTCCTCGCTTGGGATTCCCCCGCAAATCCTGCCAAAAGGTTTTTTTCCGTTTTGCTTCCTTTCAGTTCCATCCTGCCATCCCTCCTTATGACCTCATTTACCATTTCCCTTTGCCCACATGGGTAACGATTTCCGCCTTGCAGCGCTGTTTCATTATCCATGCTTCGTTCTTTGCTGCTTTGAACGCATCTACGCACGACGGGTCAAGCTTGATCCCGATGCCTTCATCACAAAGCTTGGCTATGTGCATAGCCAGCTGGATGATCTCCATATGGATATCATTGGTGCGGTCAGACATATAGATTTTGTCTGCATCTTCTTTGGACAGTTGAAAGAATTTTTCTTTGGGTGCGCCGCACTTGGGACACTTTTCGGGCGGGTTCTCTCCTTCAACGACCATCCCGCAAACAGAGCATTTCCAAAGCATATTGTTTCCCTCCCTGTATCAATCATTTTAGTATCTTGATTTTAAATACTTTCATGGAAACGTTATGAAAGATATATACCATTTCGTAATTTGTGCGAAACAGAATGATTGAATCATCCTGGAGATCTCTGATGGTGACTATACAGTTGTATAGTGGTAATTGGTGGAGATTGGGGAGAGCGAGTTAGATAGGCAGATAAAGGTGTGAGCTTACGAGGAGGTTGAAGCCCCTCCCGTAATATCCCTACTCTTCTTCATACCACCCCAACAAATGCAAAAATGGCGCTTCCTTGTCCATCTGGTAGAGCACGCACATTGCCGCCTCGTCCAGCGCAGGCGCCCTGAAGTCAAGATAAAAGCAGTATTCCCATGGCGCTTCGGGAATGGGCAGCGACTGTATGCGCATGAGGTTAAGCCCCGCGTCGGCAAAGACGGATAGCGCCTGCGCAAGTGTCCCGCTTGTATGTGGGAGCTTGAAGGCGATGCTTACCCGCTGTGCGTTGGCGGAGATGGTCATCTCCCGCTTTGCCGCGACGAAACGTGTCCGGTTGAAAAAGGTGTCGTTGATAGTTTCCTTCAATATTCTGAGGCCGTACATCTCCGCCGCCTCGTTGGAGCCGATCGCAGCAATTGCCGGGTCTCCCGCTTTTGCCACATATTCCGCCGCAAAAGCCGTATTGTCCATCGGCACTGCGCTCCAGCCCATCTTTTTGATGAATTCGTCGCACTGCATCAATGCCTGGGGATGGGAGCGCACCTCCCGTATCTGCCCGATATCCGTCCCCTTTATCCCCATCAGGCTATTCTCGATCGGGACGACAGTAGAGCTGAAGATGCTGAGCTTATATTTAAGAAGCATCGTGTCTATCTCGTTGACCGAGCCCGCCGTCGTATTGTCAAAAGGCAGCACTGCAGCATCCGCCTTCCCTTCCGCAGCCGACTGGCAGGCGTGCTCAAATCCCCGTGCTTCCATCATCTTTGCTTTAGGAAAAAGCTTTTTCGCTGCCTTTGCGCCATAGGAGCTTGCACTCCCCGCAAAAATCACGCTTTGCACGTTTTCCGGCCGTCCGTAGGCCTCGTTTATAGCCGCGCCCAGTTTCCAGGCGGTGTCCTCTTTTACAGCTCTTTTGTATTCTTCCTGCCTGGTGATGCGCATGAGGTTGGTAAAAAGACTTTTAGCCCCCGTTTTCATGCCTTTTGGGACATTTTTTATCACTTGTGCCAGCACCTGCTGCTCTCTTTCAGGCACATATATGGGCCGCCGGGCTTTCATCTTGTACAAGGTGGCTTCTGCTGCCGCTTCCATCCTTTTGACGAAAAGCGAGATCATCTGCTCGTCTAAGCTATCAATCTCTTTCCGTATTTCGCTGATTTCGCGCAACCTTAGCATCCCCCTTTCGATATCACCGGCTTTTGACCAGTCCAAGCGCCGCGTCCAGCCCCAGCAGGTAGCTCTGCAAGCCAAACCCGCTTATTTGTCCGGTGCAAACCCCTGCTGTTACCGACTTGCGGCGGAATTCCTCTCTCGCATGGATGTTCGAGATATGCACTTCAACAGCGGGTACGCCGCAGCACGCCAGCGCATCCCTTATGGCATAGCCGGTATGCGTATATGCGCCCGGGTTTATCACGATCGCATCATATTGCCCTTTTGCTCCCTGTATCGCGTCAATGAGGCACCCTTCGCAGTTGTCCTGCACGAAAGAGGTTTCGCATCCCCGCTCTGCAGCGTGTTTTACGACCGCTTCCTCAAGCTGCGCCAGGGTGAATGAGCCGTAATGTTCGCTTTCCCTTTTCCCCAGCATATTCAGGTTAGGCCCGTTGATGATGAGGATCTTTGGCATCTTTTCATTCCCTCCTTCAATACTTTCCTGCCTGAAGCATCATATCCAGCACGGCAACGGCTGCCGCGCCTTCCACTACAGGGACCGCGCGCGGCACGATGCACGGGTCGTGGCGCCCCTGGATTTCGATAGTGCAATTTTCTCTTTTGATAAGGTCAACTGTTTCCTGTTTGATCCGGATAGACGGCGTGGGCTTGAAGGCCGCGTGGAATATGACAGGCATGCCCGTGGATATCCCGCCGAGCACCCCGCCGGCATGGTTCGTCCGCGTCCTGACCGTACTGCCATCCATATAAAAAGCGTCATTGTTCTGGCTTCCAAGAAGGTTCGCAGCAGCAAACCCGGCGCCGAATGACACGCCCTTCACCGCGGGGATGGAAAAGACGATGGATGCGATGACGCTATCCAGCCCGTGGAGCATCGGTTCGCCGATGCCTGCGGGGATATTGACGATCGCACATTCTACGATGCCGCCTACGGAATCCCCTGCATGCTCCGCCGCAAGGATACGCGCAACCATCTCTTCGCCGGCTTCGTCATTGAGCACAGGGAATTCCTTTTTTTCAATTTGTTTCAATATCTTCTTGTCAATTTTCACGGGGTCAAAGCTCTCATCGCGCACACCGGCAATCTCCAGCGCATGCGCGCCTATGGCTATCCCGTGCTTTTTGAGCGCCTGCATGCATGCCGCCCCTGCAAAGAGCAGCGGCGCGCTCAAGCGCCCCGAAAAATGTCCCCCGCCCCTGGTGTCATTGTACCCGTTGTACTTGACCCCTGCGGTATAGTCGGCATGCCCCGGACGCGGTTTGCCCAGGAGCGCGCTGTAATCAGCGGAGCGCTGCGAGGTATTACGGATGATTGCACATATCGGTGCACCGGTCGTGATGCCGTTATGGAGACCCGAAAGGATCTCAGGCAGGTCTTCTTCTTTCCTCGACGTGGCAAAAGCTGCTTTCCCTGGCGCCCGTTTTGCCATCATGGCGGCTATTTCACCGCTGTCCAGCGCCATCCCCGCCGGGAATCCGTCCAATACTACGCCAATGGCTTCCCCGTGAGATTCTCCAAAAACGCTTATTTTCAGTTTTTCACCCCATATCGAGCCCATCAGCCACCCCTCCCAGCTGTATAAAATCCTGAAAGAATCCGGGGTATGATTTCTTTACACATTCACACCCTGTCAGTTTTGCTCCATTGTCTGTATATGCCGCCGCCACCGCTGCCGCCATGGCTATGCGGTGGTCTCCGTGAGACGAGCATGTCCCGCCTTTGAGGCGCGGTTTCCCATCAAGTACCAGCCCGTCCGGTGTAGTCCAAACGTCCGCGCCCAGCGCCTCCAAAAAATCTGCCGTTGCTGCGATGCGGTCGCTTTCCTTGTCCCTGAGCCGCGCTGCTTTATATATTCGCGTACGCCCTTTGCAGTAGGCCGCGACGGCCGAAAGGGCGGGCACCAGGTCTGGTATCTGCGAAGCATCAATGTCTATGCCCGAAAGCGTCCCGCGCCGCGCAGTGCAGAAACCGCCCGATAGGGAAACATCTGCTCCGAACCGGCTCAGGAGCTGGATCACTGCCTTATCGCCCTGCACCGAATGAGGGTCTAAGTTGCCTACGCTCACGGGGCCGCCCAGCGCGCCCGCACAGAGCCAGAACGCCGCCTGTGAAAAATCGCCTTCTACTATGAAGCGGTCGGCGCGTGCGTGCTGTCTGCCCTTTATACGGTAGCTGTGATTCGTCTTACGGACGGATAAACCAAATGATGTCATTACCTCCAGCGTGATGTCCACATAGGGCGTTGATTCCAGCGGCGTGATAAGGATGATCTCAGAGTCCCCGTCAAGAAAGGGCAGCGCCAGCAGCAAGCCCGTGACGAACTGGGAACTTATATGCCCGGGAAGCAGGAACGTCCCGCTTTTCAGCTTGCCTCTGATTTGCAAAGGCAGGCGCCCATCGCTGAGCGTTACCTCCACGCCTCTCCCATCGAGGATCTCCTTATAGATGCTTATGGGCCGGCTGGGGAGCCGTCCTTCGCCGGTGAATTCTGCGTCTATACCCAGCGCCGCCGCCACGGGCACCATGAACCTGAGTGTGGAGCCCGATTCCCCGCAATTGACCACAGGTGTCCCGCCGGTATGGCGTTTCCCTGTAAAATGCGCCTTCCCGTCGCGGTATTCTATGGCAAAACCAAGGCCTTTCAGCGCGCCGAGCGTGGCAGCCATGTCAGCAGAAGGCGCAACGCCTTCTACAGTGCATTCCCTTTCGGAAAGCGCCGCCAGTATCAGCGCCCTGTGCGCCGCGCTCTTGGAAGGCGGGGCGTTTATCTTCCCTTCAAGCGGATGCGGTTTTATTAGTATCTCTGCCATCAATAGTACACCTTTTCCAGCACACTTTGTAGTTCTTCCATCAAAAGGGGCTTGATAACGGGCTCCCCGATATCTTTTATCAGGATAAAGTTCAGTTTTCCGCCCAGTATCTTCTTATCCACGCCCGCCGCCGAAAGAAGCCCCTCCAGCGGTATGTCAAAACGGTCGGGGAGGCCGTGGCTCCGGACTGCGGAAGCGATCCTTCGGCTCGTGCCCGGTTTCGTTTCCCCGAGGGCCTCTCCTATTTTTGCCGCCAGTACCATGCCGGCCGCTACAGCTTCGCCGTGAGTTATACCGGTAAAGTTCATGCACTTTTCTGCAGCGTGCCCCAGCGTATGGCCGAAATTCAGCAGCATCCTTTCGCCCGTGTCCCTTTCGTCTTTTTCCACTATGCTGCATTTGATTTTCAGGCAGCGGGGCACGATCTCGTTTACCGGCACCTCTCCATTCTCGACCATGACGAATAGATCCTTGTCAAGGATGCAGCCGTATTTTATGACCTCGGCCATGCCTTCCGCCATATGCCTTGCCGGCAGGCTGGAAAGCACTTCCGGGTCTGCAACCACTGCACTGGGCTGATAGAAAGCGCCTACTAAGTTCTTGCCAAAGGGCATGTCAATGCCTGTTTTCCCTCCGACGCATGAATCCACCTGTGCCAGCAGCGTGGTGGGTATCTGCATCAGCCGGATGCCGCGAAGGTATGTTGCCGCTGCAAACCCGCTCATGTCTCCCGTTACGCCTCCGCCCAGCGCTGCAATGAGGTCGGTGCGTGTGATTCCGGCTAAGTGAAAGTTGTGGTACAGCCGCAAGACCATATCCATGTTTTTAAATTCTTCGCCCGGGGGCAAAATGGCAACATAGACCTTCAGCCCTGCCTCTTTCAGCAGCGCCTCGACCTTTGCTCCCTGGAAGCGGTGTGCGTTTTCATCGGCGCACAGTGCCACACGGTCCGCTTTGGGCGCCGCGTTTTTTGCTTCGGGGCCGATCTGCTCGATGGCACCATTTCCTGCGATGACGCGGCAGATAGTCCCGCCAAGGTTCATGGTATGTACGAACATTTTTCACAAACCACCTTTGTACGAGTTCAGTGCTGCAACGCTGTAATATTTATGAATACAGATATCCTGATTGTATTGTTACAGTTCTCTCTCCACGGCCTTTGCCACGGGCCTGAGACGAGCCATCATTTCCGCGAAAGCCATGGGCGTCACCGACTGCTGCCCGTCAGACTTGGCATGCTGCGGGTCGCTGTGCACCTCGATCACCAGCCCGTCGGCGCCTGCGGCGATCGCCGCCTTTGAAAGCGGTTCCACGAGGTATGCCCATCCCGAGGCGTGGCTGGGATCTGCCAGCACCGGCAAGTGCGTCTTATGCTTGAGAATGGGGATGGCGCTTACATCAAACGTATTCCTCGTTGCAGTTTCAAAGGTGCGGATGCCCCGCTCGCAAAGGATGACTTCGCTGTTCCCGCCGTTGATGAGGTATTCGGCGGACATCAAAAGCTCTTCTATGGTATTGGCAAATCCCCTTTTCAGAAGCACCGGCTTTTTCACCCTTCCGAGTTCCTTGAGCAGTTCGAAGTTCTGCATATTGCGCGCGCCCACCTGGATGATGTCCACGTATTCCATGAAGAGGTCCAAATAAACCAGGTTGGTGATCTCAGATACAGTAGGCAGGCCTGTTATCTCCTTGGCCTTTTTCAGATACATCAGCCCTTCGGCCCTGAGCCCCTGGAAAGCGTAGGGCGAGGTACGCGGCTTGAAGGCGCCGCCCCGCAAAAAGTTCGCGCCGCTTTCTTTGACCAGCTTGGCAAGCTCTATGATCTGCTCCTCGCTCTCCACGCTGCACGGGCCTGCTATAATGCAGAGCTTGTTCCCGCCTATTTTCATCCCGTTCACTTTCACGATGGTATCCTCGGGGTGAAATTTGCGGTTGGCCTTCTTGTACGGCTCCGCCACCCGCGTTACTTTTTCCACCCATTCGTTGGCCTGTACTTCCTCCGGATCAATGGCAGAGGTATCCCCTACCAGCCCGATGATGACTGTTTCCTTGCCAAAGATGGGGTTTGCGGATACTCCGTAGCCCTCCAGCCACCGGCAAAGCTCTTCCACCTTTTTACGTGTTACCCCTTGTTTCAGTACCGCTATCATTTTTTTGTGTCCCTCCTAAGTTAGTGCAAGTATATGTATGATTTTTTCGGCCGTTTCTTCGGGCGCTGCGTCTGCGTTTACTATTACGTCCGCAGCCGCCAGGTAAGAGGGCAGCCGCTTTTCGTAAAGCGCCCTCGCCCTTTTTTCCATATCTTCGCCCGAAAGCATAGGCCGTCCTTTGCCGCCGTCCACCCGCCTGAGCATGTTTTCCATGCTGGCTTGTAAAAATACCGCCGTACACGGGGTGTTTTCCAGCGCTTTAATATTTTCCTTAGAAGCCAGTGCGCCGCCGCCGACAGCCAGCACCGTACTTTTTTGATATACAAAGCTGGAAAGCAGCTCATGCTCCATCCTGCGGAATGCTTCTTCGCCGTATCTTTCGAAAATCTCGGGTATCGTCATCCCCGTATTCTTTTCGATTTCAGCATCAAGGTCATGAAAATCCATTTCGAGCTTTCCGGCAAGTATCTTTCCCACCGCCGTCTTTCCGCTCCCCATGAACCCGAAAAGCACGATGCAGATAGGAAATTCCCGCGGTATCATCTTTTCCATCTGCCGTATTATCTCTTCAGTCAGCTCAAGCGGGGGCATACAGCCCGTCCATATCCTCTGCGCCGCCGCGGCCTGGAATACTAACATCGCCAGCCCGCCTTCTGCCCTGGCCCCGTGCTTTTGAGCGCGTAAGACCAGTTTGGTGCGGATAGGGTTGTAAACGGCGTCATACACCGCCCCGCAGTTTTTTATGGTCTCGTCGCCCACGGGCATGGCGTTGACTTTTGGATACATCCCTGAGGGAGTAGCATTGACCAGCAGGTCGTAAAAGCCGGTCATGTCCTGGCTCCCGGTAACAGCGATCCGGGCATTTTCGATCTCCAATTTGATGTCTCTCGCCAGCGTTTCCGCATATTCGAGTGAAAAAATATCAATACGGGCACCTCTTTCCGCCAGAAGGTAAGCAATCGTTCTTGCCACACCTCCCGCCCCAAGAAGCAGGACTCTTTTCCTTCCGGTCTCGATTTTAGCCCTCTCAAGCGCCGCAAGAAACCCTTCTCCGTCGGTATTGTAGCCGATAAGCTTCCCGCCTTCATTTTTGACCGTATTGACGGCGCCGTAGCGCGCACTGTCATCCAGTGCATCAAGGAAGGGAACGATCCTTTCCTTGTGCGGGATGGTGCAGTTGAACCCTGCAAGCTTTTCTCTGAGGACTGGGACTGCCGCCTCAAGCTTATCCGGCGGGATTTCGGCGAGGATATATCCTGCATCCACTCCATTGCTTTCGAAATAGCGCATATGGATCCCCGGGGAGACGCTGTGCCCCAAAGGGAAGCCGATCAGCCCGTAAAGTTTTTTGCTGGCTTTCGATTTTTTCAGCTCTTCTAACGTCAATTATGATCCCCGCCCCTGTAATAAATATAAAGCCCTCCATCCAGCTTGGGACGGAGGGCACATTCTTCCGCGGTACCACCCAATTTGGCTTAAAGTTTAAGCCCGCTTCTCGGATACACAGCAAAAAGCCGGATATCCTATCCCTTTAACGGAGGAATCCGTGCGCGCCTACTGAGAATTTCAACGCGCCGGCTCAGAAGGGAACTTCGGTATGCCCTTTCCATGGAGCCGCTCTCAGTCAAGCGGCGGCTCCTCCCTGATTTGGCGGTCGCACCCTACTTTTCTTCATCATCGCATTTGTTTTATATATCATAAGCCAAATCTGCTTTTATGTCAACAATTATTTTGGGATAATATGGGATTTATTGGTTCGGCCATGTCCTATCCGCCTGGCTTTTCCTGTTTTCATCTGGGTTTTATGGCTTTTTCACGGTACTCTCTGGCTTGCGAGAGGAACTGGATCAGCCCTTTCTTATCGCCGTTTCGGATAAGGCGTTGGATTTCCCGCACGGTTTGCACCTGATCGCACAGCGCCTTATTCAACGCCTTTTGATTGCTTATCAGGATATCCGCCCACATACCAGGGTCGCATGAAGCGATCCTCGTCATGTCGCGGAATCCCCCCGCTGCCATCTTTGCAACGTCTTCCCCGCCGGAGCTTGCCAATGCGCATAAGACCGCCGCCTGGATATGCGGCAGGTGGCTGGCCAATGCCGCCGCCCTGTCATGCGCTTCTTCGTCCATTTCGAGAGGGATGGCTCCCGTAAGGCGGATAATATTCTGCAGCATTTTCATATCGTCTTCGCTCGCGCTGCCTCGGCAGAGAACATAGGCCGCATCGGTAAAGAGCGTCGCCTTCGCAGCAGAAAATCCGTTCCTTTCAGAGCCCGCCATGGGGTGGCCGCCGATGAAGCGGGGTATGCCGCTGCGTGCAGCGGCTTTCATGATCCCCGCTTTGGTGCTCGCAGTATCCGTGATGATGCCTTTGCACACCCTTGCTGCCTTTTCCGCTTCGGATAGCACTTCGGCCGTGTTCACTCCAATAAAAAGTATATCGCAGTTCGAAAAGATGCTGTAATCCTTTGTTGTTCCTTCGTTTATGGCTTTGCAGGCAAGGGCCATCCGTATCGGCTGTTCATCCCTGTCCAGTGCACATATCTTAGAGATGCCCTTTTTTCCCGCAAGCGCAAGCGCGAGCGAGCCGCCGATGCACCCAAGTCCGATGATGCCGATCTTCATTCTCTCCTACCCCCAAGCCAAACTTGCTTCAAAACCTGTTTTTCCACGCCGCATTTGTTTCTACTTGAATAGTGTAACTTTGAAAAAAGGAAATGCCAA
>JAUYED010000017.1 GCA_030691525.1 Bacillota bacterium
TTACTATATCAATCGATGATTTTGGAACTGAGTATTCTTCACTTAGGTATTTAAAACAATTACCGGTTGACAGAATAAAAATTGCAATGCCATTTGTACAGGGTATCGGGATAAATGAGAAGGATGAAGCAATCACCGAAGCCATCATCGTCCTGGCAAGAAGTCTGGGGATAAACGTCATTGCCGAGGGAGTAGAAACAAAACAGCAGCAGTCGTTTTTGACCAAGCGGATGTGCGACGAAATGCAGGGATTTTATTTTTATGAACCCATGCCGGCTCATGAGATCGAAGCTATATTGCGCAACGATGGTGTTATCAATTTTTAAAACTGCTTAATGTTGGTGCAACATTGAGGTTTTGCTTTGCCACGTTTTTATCGCCGGAAGCTTACGCGCCGTACATAGCGCCGCAGGGCATATGCGCCGTCGTGCGGCTCCCCCATATAACCGCGGGACATTTCTCCGCACAGCGTGATTCGGTTGACGCCCGATTTGAAAAACAGGCATGCTATTTCTTCGTATTCTTCATCCCCGCATGCCAACCCCGCCGTTTGCAAATGGCCTATGTTAGGTCTTAATATATCCAGTATGTTTTCGCGTTTGATGGGCATGATCCATACGTTTCGGAACAATGGGGAAGGTTTTACTCCGCTTTCATAGTCCACTAGCACGCTCCAATTATATTCAGAGTCCCGTATCACCGCTTTTTCCCCCAGCACTTCCTCCATTCTTGCCAGTTCCACCGCCGCCGTTATCTCGGACTGTGAATGGATATCTATTCTTGCGTGGGGATATCTGGAGGATACCTGCGCCATAATCTTGGCAAACCTTTGCGCGAAGTCAAGCAGTGCATACCTGTCATCCGTTTCATAGTAGACGCATTGCGGCGAACTGCACAGGAGCTGTTCCGTGGAACATATGTCGGTAGCCAGGCCGTGAAGGGCTTCTTCGCTTTCCCCGCTTTTTGTGACATAGCCAAAGCTCAGCTTGTGCCCCCATTCGATGATAGCCGTACCCGGTGGCGTGATTGCCCGGATTCCGGATACCGCCGCATCCGACCCCCATACGGCCACGCCGTCCGATACGTTGCTCAGCGCTTTTATACTCTCGACATCATGCGACGGCAGGTCAAATACATATATGTACGGCGCCAGCCGGGGTTCCGCTTCCACCAGCATGAATAAAAGTAATGTGGATATACCCTCGTCCCCGCCCGGCAGCTTCAGCAGGTTTATATTGCCCGCGAGCAGTCCTTCAAGCACGCTCATGGCGGGAAGCCCCGCTGCATTTCCCGCTGCGATGTGGGTGAGTACGCCCAACGGCTGGTATTGTTCCCATACGCCTTTCTCCACCTCTACGGGAGTAAACGGGTCATTTCCCAGTTCCCGCTCAAGTTTTTTCAAAAGGGATGGCCTGCCCAGCTCGGTTATTGCCTGTTCCACCAGTCCCGCTGCCGTTTCATATTCCATACCGGTAGCCGCCAGCGCTGCTGCAAGTTCTTCTTTCCTCATGGATCTGGAAAGCTTATCCGCAGCCCCGATGACCATCTCGGGCGTTATTTCCCTTGCCTCAAGGTCGGCCTGCAGCATGGCCGGAAGCATGGAAAGCGCCTCTTTCATTTCTTCCTGCCCCGTCAGGCGCCCTCTGATAAGATTGTTTATATCAAAGCACCTCCCCGGCAAATTCCGAAGCGGCTATGGCGCAGGAGCGCATCCGGCTGGTGCCCGCCCTTCCTATTACTTTGAAATAGGGTGTCTCGATTCCACAGCCGCATGTCTTTCCTTCATGCATCACGGCCAAGTCTCCCATTATGACGCTTGTCAGCGGGGCCGAGGTCACCAACGGCGTCACAAAGCTCAAAAAACCCGGCTGTCCGTACCCCAGAGGTTCCAGCGTCCGCACATCGCGGATGAACACCCGGCTCCATATGGGCGCATGCATATGGTGGTTTTCACATTCCGCATATGCCACGCTGTGCTCCACTGCGCTGTAAAAATCGCGGCAGTTCTTCATGGGTATGCCCAGCATTTCTTCCGTCATCTCATAAAGCGTGCCTTTTTCTATCGTCAGCTCGTCAAATTGTTTCCATCCCCCGCCAAGAAGTACTAATGATCTTTTATTTAGTTTTAGGGGCTCAATGCCCTCGTCTTTCATCAGTTTCAGCATGTAATAAAGGTAAAATGGGAAACCAATCAGGCGCAGCGGCCAGCCCTCTTTCCCAAACCGTTGCAGCGCTTCAAGTATGCCGAATCTGTTGATCTCGTATCCGGATGCCGTATGCCGGAGTACAAATACCTTTTTTATCGCCGGAGCGAAGCGGGTCATGCCCACTGCGGTCTTGACGCTGCCCATTTCATTTTCATCCGAGGGCTCGTAACCGAGCATTATATAATTCGTCGGCCAAAAGGAAATAAAGCCAAAATACCGCATAACGTTTGTTACCATGTGTATCCCGGCCGAAATGGAATTTTTATCGTAAAACATCTGGCTTTTCTGGCCTTGCGTGCCCGATGAGGTGGCATGTACATCAATATCATCTTCGGATACGCTCAAAACCTCATGGTACTTGAAAAAGGATGCCGGTATGGCGGGGATTTTCGCACAGTCTTCTGCCCTGCGTATCAAGTCAATATTGAAATTTCTTTGTTTCAGCAATCCCGCATAGAAACCGCAGTTCCGGCTGTGGTGCAAAACAGAATCTTTCACGGCCTCGACGAACAATGCCTCGGTACCCGATAGGTCGTAGATGTTTTTACAGGCAAATAACCTGCTGCGCGCATCCGGCATGATACCACCACCTGGATTTAATTATATCATAATGGTTGCCGTTAGGAAAAAATGCATGCAAAGCAAATAAGGCCTGCCGAATATTGCCTCATCTTATTTCGAATCATATTATGTTTTGCATTTATTGCATATCTGCTTGCTTGACCATACCCGCAAAATAATTGTGGAATGACATGTCTTCGGTTAGCTCAGGGTGAAATGATGTCGCAAGGATATTTCCCTGCTGTACTGCGATTATCCTCCCGTCTATCCGGGCGAGTATCTTCACATTGCCCCATGTTTTTTCCACCCACGGGGCTCTTATGAATACAAGCGGTATCTTATGGGATGAAACTTCCGGTATGTTACAGTCAGCTGTGAAACTGTCCAGCTGGCCCCCGTAAGCATTCCTTCTTACGGCGATATCCATGACATTCAAGTAAGTGATATCTTCCCCCGTTATCTCTTTTGCCAGTAATATCATGCCCGCGCACGTGCCCCATACAGGCATGCTTTTAGTTATCCTTTCCTTGAGCGCGTCGATCAGGCCGTAGTCTTTTATGAGTTTCCCCATCGTTGTACTTTCGCCGCCGGGCAGTATGACGCCCGAAACCGCCCCGATATCCTCAGGAAATCTTATTTCGCGTGGTGAAACCCCTTCTATCCTGGAGAGCATTTTCATGTGTTCAGCCACAGAACCCTGGTAAGCCAAAACCCCGATGCTGGCCATTTTTGTTACCATCCCCGTGTCGAAAGAATATTTTCAGAGGCGATCTCGGATATCTCCAGCCCTTTCATCGCTTCGCCCAGCCCTTCTGAAACTTCTGCGACTATTTCAGGGTTATTGAAATGCGCTGTCGCCAGCACTATAGCTTTAGCCATTTTCTTGGGGTTTTGGGATTTGAATATCCCGGAGCCCACGAATACGCCTTCGCTCCCCAGCAGCATCATCAATGCCGCATCCGCAGGCGTAGCGATGCCCCCTGCCGCGAAGTTTACCACAGGCAGTTTGCCGTCCTCGGCGGTTTTCACGACCAGCTCATAAGGGGCGCCCATGTTTTTGGCAGCGTTCATCAGTTCCTCTTTGGGAAGGTCTTTCAGCACCCTTATCTCAGACATTATCGTACGCATATGCCGTACAGCTTCAACGACGTTTCCGGTGCCCGCTTCCCCTTTTGTCCTTATCATCGCCGCTCCCTCGCCTATTCTTCTTAGGGCCTCGCCCAGGTTCCTTGCCCCGCACACAAAAGGTATCTTGAATAAATACTTGTTTATATGGTGTGTTTCATCCGCAGGGGTCAGCACTTCGCTCTCGTCAATATAATCAATACCGAGGGCCTCTATTATCTGCGCCTCTGCGATATGCCCTATCCGCACCTTTGCCATCACAGGAATGGTCACGGCTTTTTTGATCGCCTTGATGATCTTCGGGTCTGACATTCTTGCGACCCCGCCCTGTTTTCGGATATCCGCCGGCACTCTTTCCAGGGCCATTACCGCCACCGCGCCCGCCTCCTGGGCTATCAGGGCTTCTTCGGCAGTTGTTACATCCATGATGACGCCGCCCTTCAGCATCTGCGCCAGGTTTTTGTTGAGTTCATATCTTTCATCCACTTGTGTTTCCTCCTTTTTGAATGAAACATATAGGAATTATTTCATTTTTAGTGTGCCCGTGTCAATAGCCCTACTTGATGGTATTTGCAATTAATGCACCCGATATCCGTCATGGTTTAGGCATTTCAGCGCTTTATCCGGTTCAAAAAACCCGCTTCCGAAGCGGGTTTTGTCTGGAGCTGTTGCCGGGACTCGGACCCGGGACCTCTTCCTTACCAAGGAAGTGCTCTACCACCTGAGCTACAACAGCATGATTTTATATGCAAAAGATATTATATCATCCCCCGCCCCTTTTGCAACCCGTATCTTCAGATAGGCAAAGCGGAAGCGCTTGAAAGGGGATAAGAGCGCTTTTTGCCGGAAGGAAAAGCTCCGCCATCAAATGAACGCTCCCCTGATAAATGATTTTAAGCCATTCAGCCAAGAGTCCAAACAAAAGCGGTCGAAAATAGCTGCTATACCCCGCATTTATGGAACCGTATCTCTTCCGCAAGGGCCTGGTAAACCCCGTCTTTTATTGTGAACCCCAGTTCTATGAGCCATTCATCCTGCCATTCTCCGGGGAAGATGGCGACGCTCACGGCGCCCATTCTTAGCGCGCCCTGCAACAGCATCCGCACCACCATATCCGCTATATGCTCCCCTTCCATACCGGCATGGGTGCAGACCCCGTCAATGCGCGCCAGCGTCCCTTCGATAGCCAGCCGCCCGGCCGCAGCGGGCTTCCCGTTTTCATCCGCCACCACGTGCAGCGAAGTCGCATCCAGGGTCTCGTCTATGTCCGCGCCGCTGCTCATACGCACCCTCCGGATGATCTCCTGGCCTTCACTCCCCTTCAGCCACTTGACCGACACCATTTTTTACCGCCTCTTTCCTTGATGCTATTTTCTTTTGTATCTCTTCCACGTCCGATTTTTTTAGCTTATAGCCCGCAACCACCGCAGCTGCAATGAAAAACGACAGCATGCACCCGATACAGAGCACTAAGCCCAGGGGCAGCGACGCGTCTTTCGAGCTCTGTTTTATGACGTCTATCAATACGCCCATGGCGATCATGGCTACCGCCTGTGAAAATTTATAGAGGAATGTAAGGCACCCAAAGAACGTCCCGTCTTTTCTTTCCCCGGTTTCAAGCTCCGTTTTATCTATGGTGTCTGCCACCATGCTGTGCGGAAGCGTAAGCACGCCGCCCACTCCCGCGCCTGCGGCGAGCATGAAAGGGAGGAAAAGGTACGGCTTGCCTATGGCCTCTTCACGGATGAAAAGGATCACGAGGAAGCACGCCATGCCAAAGAGGCAGGCAGCCATGGCCGTCAGGAGCGCCGGCTTTTTATCCAGCTTGCGGGATATGAGCCACCACAGCGGCTGGGAGCAAACCGCGATGATGAAAAGCCCGCCGAAAACGAAAGCGATCTCGAGATTAGTCATTTTGAAAGCGTATGTGAATACATAGATGCCCAGCCCCGCCACAAGTGCGGACGCGATATTGATGAAAAGATACCCGAAAGCCACATGCCTGAAATCCTTGTTTTTCATGGCGGCGAGAAGTGAACCATAGAGCTTTCCGAAATACCCCTTCTCGCGCGTTTCTGCCGGCTTGGGCAGCCGTTTTATATGCTTGAGGGTCCCTGCAAAGCAGACAAGCGTTAGCGCCAGCGCCAATATGCCCAGAGCGATGCCTATCTGTGGGTACGCATCAGGGTTGAACTGTCCTTGGACATAGGCAGGCGTAGGCCTGAAAAATATGGTCGTTACCACGATAGAAGGGAAAAGCAAGCCCAGCACGAAGAACGCCGTCTTATAGCCCTGCAATGCGGTGCGTTCATTGTAATCCTCGCACAGTTCTGCGCCAAGCGCGTTATAGGGTGTCGAAAATACAGCCGAAAACGTCCTGAAAAGCATCATCCATATGAAAAACCAAGAGAACTTTGCGGCAAACTCCCAGCCAGCGGGCACGCACCAGAAAAGCGCGATGCTTATGGACATTCCTATGCCGCCGAAGAGCAGGTAGGCATGCCTCCGGCCGAACCGTTTTGAACGTGTGATATCCGAAATATGGCCTGTGACGGGGTCTATCACGGCGTCCCAGATCGTGCCGATGCCGATAGCCCACCCCGCCATGATGCCCGAAATCCCGAGTATGTCCGTAGCAAAAAACATGGCATATGCGCCCAGTACCTGAAACGCCGCGCCGAAGCCGAGATTGCCCGCGCCATATGCCATCTTGCCAAGAACAGATACGCTTGCTGTTCCCTTCCCCATCTGCCCTCCAAGCTTCGCCGGATTTTCCCTGCAAAGTACCAAATATATCAGACAATCAAATAATAACACATAATTCAAATGCATAAAATCAACGGTGAGATAATTATGTACTCAAAATGAAACGATGTCATTACGATGAGCACTCGCGACGCGGCAATCTCCCCCCGCCGCTCCATAACCGCTCTTTAACGCTCTATAACCGCTCCCATACGCTTCACTCCCTTCTGCCATTGCTTCGAATTCACAACCCCCAAATTATAAATTGTAAATTTATTCTAATCCCTTGCCATGCTTATTATTAAGTGGTATATATTTGTAGAGCAGTGCTGCGGGAAGCGGGATGCAATTTCGTCAAGCCACTGATAAAACGGCTCTTGATTTATCCGGCAAGGAGTAAGTGAAGCTGCTTATGGACAGGGAAAAGATATCTATTGAGGGCCCTGATGGAATGGATCATGTCCTGGATGTGTTGTTTCGCTTCGACCACAATGCCAAAAGCTATGCCGTATTCATAGAATTGGAAGATAAAGATATGCCCGCCGAGCGCGAGCTATATGTTGTACGCGTCATCGAAGATGAAAACGGGCAGAAGTTCATCCCTTTGGAGCCGTTTGAAGAGTCTGAAGTGATGCCCATCGTCTGGCTGAAAATGACGGGTATAGAGCTTTCCGTCCCACCTGACGAGGGATATTGAAATATCGTAATATCAATTGGCTTCAGATGCACTATAATTGTACGCAACCTGAATTGCAGCGACGCAGCAATCCGTCTCTCCTTTGCCGCTCCATAACCGCTCTATAATCGCTTTTTAACCTGCCCCTTACCCAAATCTTCAAGAACCCAACACCTGATGGGTTTTTTGCGATTTATTGGCAAGCCCCGAAGGGGCGCCAGCCAATACCGGAGCAAAGAACCCAAACCTTCAGTCTCCTCCCGTAATTCATAACCCTGATAATATAAATCCTCCACAACGGGAGGATAGGGGTGGGCGGCTTCACATACCCGTACTATATCCGATGGGGTCTGGGGCTTTATCGCGACCGAGAGTCCCGTAGGGACGCAGGGAGCGGTACCGCCCCAGCGGGGTTTTGGGTACTTTTGTACCGGTACAAAAGTACCGCCAGCCGCAGGCATAATCCCTATAGAAATGACCTAGATCTCCTCTGACGCTCTATAACCGCTCTATAACCGCTCTCACGCCCCTGCAACTGCCATTGCTTCGGAGCGCTCGCTACGCAGCTTCCTGAATTGTAAATTGTAAAACCCCTCCCAACTATGCCTCGTGATGTTTCTCGATGCTCAGGAACCGCGTATATTCGGGCTGCCACGCGAGCTGCATCGTGCTGGTGGGCCCGTTCCTGTTTTTTGCCACCTGCAGGGTGACGATATTCTCCCTTGCATTCCCCTGTTCGTCTTCCGCTTTATAAAGGAACATGACGATATCCGCATCCTGTTCGATGGCGCCCGATTCGCGAAGGTCAGAAAGCTGCGGTTTTCCGCCTTTTCTTCTTTCCATTTCCCGTGAAAGCTGCGAAAGTGTCATCACAGGCGCGCCGAGGTCGCGCGCCACCGTTTTGAGGGAACGTGTGATATCCGCCACTTCGAGAACGCGGTTCTCCATCTTTCCCGTGCTTGGCATCAGCTGCAGGTAGTCTATTATCACCAGCCCCAGCTTTTCCTTGGCACCCAGGCGCATGGCTTTCGAGCGGATCTGCGCTGTGGTTATCCCTGCAGTGTCGTCAATGTATATAGGCAATTTTGCGATAAGCTTCATTGATTTTGCCAGTTTCTCATAGTCGGCGTCCACGAGCTGCCCTGAACGCGCCTTTTTCAGATCCACCGGCGCATCCGTGCACAGAAGCCGCGTCGCAAGCTGCTCACGGCTCATTTCGAGCGAAAAGACTGCTACGGCCAGCCCTTTTTTGGCTACGTTCCTTGCGATATTGAGAGCAAGGCTCGTCTTGCCCGTACCCGGCCGGCCTGCGACGACCACCAGTTCCCCTGGATGCAGCCCCGTGGTCGTGCTGTCAAGATCGGGAAAACCGGTAGGTGTACCTGTGATGCCTGTTTTGGATAGCGCGGCTTCCATGATCTTTTCATAGCTTTCGATGAGCGCCCTGTCCACACGCCGCAGCGTATCGCTGTTTTTCTTGACAGCTAGATCATATATGCTTTTCTGTGCGTCGTCAAGGATGTTGTCCACTTCCTTTTCCGCCGCAAACCCCTGCGCCACCAGTTCCCCGCCAAGCTTTATCAGCTTCCGGAGCAGCGACTTTTCCTCTACGATGCGGATGTAGTGGCGGACGTTGGCGGCAGTTGGCACCTCGCGCGCGAGTTCAGAAAGATAATTGACCCCGCCGACGGAATCCGCCATGCTGTGCTGTTCCAGCTTGTCCAGCACCGTTACGATGTCTATCGCCTTGTTCTCCCACGCGAGCTCTTCCATCGCACGGTATATTTCCTGGTGCGCGGGCGTATAAAAATCCTCCGGCTCCAGTATTTCTTTGGCCAGGCCTGCAGCTTCCTGGTCTATCAGCATAGAGCCGATGACGCTCTGCTCCGCCTCCGTGCTGCTGGGTGGAACCCTGTTCATGCCCGCCATCGCAAAACCCCCGTTCATAACCAATCGCATATACTGCCGGTTTTCATTTCAATCAAGGTTGGGGATCAGTTCTTATTACTACTTTAACTCTTATTTTTGGCTTTATCAACCAGTATATGATGAGAGAAAAATCATTGCCCGCCAAAATTTCGGCCTTGCCCTGCAACCTTTATGATTATTCTGCATGATACGCCCTCGGCTAAGTGCATGCTGACTGAAAAGTCCCCCGTATGCTTGATAGGGTCCTCAAGGATGATATCTCTTTTATCAACGTCCAGGCCCTTGCTTTGCTTGATTGCGGCAGCGATCTCCTTTGAAGTGATAGAGCCAAAAAGCTTGCCGCCTTCGCCCGCTTTCGCAGAAAGCTCTATAACGGAGCCCTCGAGTATCTTTGCTGTTTCCTTTGCCAGTTTTTTTTGCTGCTCTTCATGGTGCGTCTTTGCGGCCTTCTGTATGCTGACAGCATTGAGAGAAGCTGCGCTCGCTGGAGCAGCAAGGTTTTTTGGCAGCAGGTAATTCCTCGCATATCCGTCGTTGACGTTTATGACATCTCCCTTTTTCCCCTGCCCTTTCACGTCCTGAGTCAATATTACTTTCATCCCGATCCCTCCTTATCGTGACAGCCCGCCGTACCGCCTTTGCGCGGCTCCATACCGATCTTCCGGTCAAATATAACATATCCGCGCTTTGAATGCCGCAAAAACCGGCTCATATTCGCGCTTTAGCCGTTGATTAATTCTATTATTTCTATATTATTCAGTCAATGAAGCTCCCGCAACAAAAAAGCGCCTCAAAAAGAGACGCGTTTGATAATGAAAATCCGGTTTTTTCAACTTTCCGAAACATACGGCAGCAATGCCACCACGCGAGCGCGCTTGATGGCGATCGAAAGCTCCCTTTGGTGTTTTGCGCAGTTGCCCGACATCCTCCTGGGCATAATCTTTCCGCGCTCGGTTAAAAAGCGCCTGAGTTTATTAACATCCTTATAATCAATGGTTTCGGATTTGTCCGTGCAGAAAGCGCAGACTTTCTTTCTTCTGCGGCCGCGGAATTTGCCGCCTTTTTTACCCCTGTCTCCGCCTCTGTCATATTTCCCGTTTCTTTCTTCGTCGCTCAATGTCTTTTACCCTCCAGATTTTTTATACTGTGCCGTTTCAAAAGGGCATATCGCCTTCTTCGACCTCAGCAGGGCTGTCGCCCTCTTGTGCTTCGCCTGCAAAGGCGGCGCGCGTTTCGCCGTGCTGCGGCCTTTCGAGGAACTCCACTTCGTCTGCCACAACTTCGGTAACGTATCTTTTTGACCCGTCCGCCGCGTCGTAGCTTCGCGTCTGGACACTGCCTATAACGCCCACTTTGCTTCCCTTGTGCAGATATTTGCCGCAGTTGTCCGCCAGCCCCCTCCAGCATACCACGGGAATGAAATCGGCCTGGCGCTCGCCCTGTGCGTTCTGAAACCTTCTCTGTACAGCCACCGTAAAAGTGCACACTGAGATGCCCGAACCGGTGGCGCGGACTTCAGGGTCTTTTGTCAGGTTGCCGATGATGAAGATCTTGTTCATAAGCACACCCTCGCTTTCTCATTTATCCTTGCGTAAAACGATATACCGCAGAACATCGTCAGTGATTTGAAGGTTGCGTTCAAGCTCTTCGGGCAGCGTGGAGCTGCCTGAAAAGTTCATGAGCACATAGTAGCCGTCATTTTGTTTCTCGATCGGATAAGCTAAGTGTTTCAAACCCCACTCTTCCACGGCTTCCACTTCGCCGCCGTTGGTGCGGACAACTTCGGAAAGCTTCTCGATGAGCTGTTTCCTGCCTTCTTCTTCCAAGGCAGATTTGATGATGTAAAGTGATTCGTACTTGTTCACAGCTGGGTCCTCCTTTTGGACTAAGCGGCCCCGCGACAAAAAATTAAGCGCGGAGCAAGGATGGATATAATGCGGATATGAGTTTAACATAAAAAGCCAACGCTTTCAACTGATATTTTGCCCTCACGCAAGCTTTTTCAGTGCGATATCCAGACGTTTCAAGGATTCCTCCCTTCCGAGCAGGGCAGCCGCCTCTATCGCCCCGCCCGGGGTCACTTCCTGCCCCGTCAGGGCAATACGCACCGAATAAAGCATCTGCCCGTTCTTGACACCTGATTTTTCTGCAAGCCGGATGAGTGCATCATGCAGCAGGGGCTGCGTCCAGGCGGGCAAAGCTTCCAGAGTTTCTTTCGCGCCAGCGATGAGCGTCTTTGCCAGGTGTGCATCCGTTTTCATTTTTTTATGCTCGAAAAGCGTGATGCTGTAATCGGAAAGCTCGGAAAGGAAGGAAAGCTTTTCTCCTACCTGGTCAAGCCGCTCAAGGCGCGGCTGGAGGATCTGCCGCAGTATCTCTGCATCATATTTCTCAACGCCCGCTCCTTCATACCACGGCATAGCACGCTTTTTGAATTCATCGGGCGAAAGCATCCTTATATATTCCCCGTTCATCCATGTCAGCTTTTCCACATCGAAGATGGCGGGCGATCTGCTGATGCCCTCAATGGAAAATGACTTCTCCAATTCGCCGAGAGTGAATATCTCCTGGTTGGTGCCTGGGTTCCACCCCAGCAGCGCGATATAGTTCACTATCGCTTCGGGGAGATATCCCTTTGCCGTAAAGTCCTCGAATGAAGCGTCGCCGTGCCGTTTGGAGAGCTTCCTGTGCGCGTCCTTCATCACGGGCGGCAGGTGTATATAGACAGGGATCTCCCAGGAAAATGAATCATACAGCAGGTTGTACTTCGGCGTGGAGGAAAGGTATTCTGTGCCACGGATGATATGGGATATCTCCATCAGGTGGTCATCTACCACGTTGGCAAAGTTGTAGGTAGGCATCCCGTCCGACTTTATCAGCACATTGTCGTCCAGCGTTGC
Source organism: Bacillota bacterium (assembly GCA_030691525.1). Lineage (GTDB taxonomy): Bacteria > Bacillota > Clostridia > Christensenellales > JAEXRW01 > JAUYED01. The sequence continues at coordinate 12,144 of JAUYED010000017.1, forward strand.
GTTTTCCACTTCTATCTGCCCGAAGACCATGTCGGTAAATCTTGTGGCCCCTTCTTCGGGTATGTTCTGCCTTATGACGTACGGCTCCCCGGATGCTATCTTATTTTGAATTTCCTTATCCGAAAGCTTCAGGCAGTGCTTATCGTATCTGAATGTTTCTCTTCGCGCTTCCATTCCCGAACGAAGATCCTCCAGCCGTTCCTTGGAGCAGAAGCAGAGGTACGCGCCTCCCATTTTGACCAGCTCATCGGCGTATTTCTTGTAGAGGTGCTTCCTCTCGCTCTGGATATACGGGCCGAAGCCGCCACCCACATCGGGGCCCTCGTCATAATGCAGCCCTGCGGCGCGCATCGTAGCAAAGATCGCCTCCACCGAGCCGGGGACCTGCCTTTCCTGGTCTGTATCCTCAATGCGGAGGATGAATTTCCCGTCGTGTTTTCTGGCAAAAAGGTAGGCATACAGCGCCGTGCGCAGGCCGCCGATGTGCATGTAGCCCGTCGGGCTGGGCGCGAACCTCGTGCGAACTTTCATCTGTGATCTTACCTCCAGATAGCTTCTTGCTTAGGTCACTTTTCCGCTGCTTTTGCGTAGCTGTCCTTCAGCCCTACGATGCGGTTGTATATGGCGATGCCGCCCGAGCTGTCTTTATCTTTTATAAAGTATCCCTGCCTGAGGAACTGGCATCTTGATCCGTTTTCCGCCGCAGCCAGAAGCGGTTCCGCTTTGCAGCCGCTTAGAACGATGCGCGAATCGGGGTTTAGCGTGGCAGTGATATCGGAAGATTCCTCCTCGTCCCCTGTCGTTTCTTTCAGCAGATGGTCGTACAGCCGTACTGTGATGTCGGCGGCGCTTTTCCCCTCCACCCAGTGCAGTGTGCCTTTGACCTTGCGGTTTGCGCCTTCCTTGCCGCTTTTTGAAAGAGGGTCGTATGTGCAGCGCAGCTCTATTATTTCTCCGGCGGCGTTTTTCACCGCTTCCTCGCATTTGATGATATAAGCGCTCTTCAAGCGCGCTTCCCTGCCGGGCGAAAGCCGGTGGAATTTAGGTGCCGGGTCTTCCATGAAATCTTCCTGCTCTATGTATATTTCCCTTGAAAACGCAGCCTGCCTTGTTCCCCCGTCCGGCCCGTTTTCCGCTTCGACGTACTCCGTCTTTCCTTCAGGGTAGTTTATAAAGGTCACTTT
>JAUYED010000057.1 GCA_030691525.1 Bacillota bacterium
AAGATACTGAAAAAGGACGCGGATAAACATGAAGCGCGATGGGACGCGCTCTTTGAAAGATACGAAAAAGCCCACCCGATTCTCGCCGCTGAGTGGAAGGCATGGCACAGCGGCGCACTTCCCGAAGGGCTGGAAGACGACGCATCGCTTTTCGATTTCGGCGGAGCATCAGCCATGGCGACGCGCGCAGCTTCAGGGGAAGTATTGAATAAACTGGCTGCAAAAATGCCAAATATCATCGGCGGGAGCGCAGACCTCGGGCCTTCAAATAAATCCGTGCTTAAAGGGAAGGAGTATATCAAACCGGGAGATTTTTCAGGGCAGAACATACATTACGGCGTCAGGGAATTCGCCATGGCGGCCATCGCCAACGGCATCGCCCTGCACGGCGGGCTGCGCACATACGTGGCCACGTTCCTTGTATTCACAGACTATCTGAAGGCGGCGCTCAGGAGCGCTGCGATGATGCGGCTGCCGGTGATATTCATCGCCACCCACGACAGCATCGGGATGGGCGAGGACGGACCTACGCACCAGCCGGTGGAGCATCTCGCTATGATGCGCGCCATGCCGGGCTGCACGGTGATACGGCCTGCCGACGCCAATGAAACGGCAGCCGCCTATCTTGCCGCCCTGCGAAGAAAGGGGCCTACCGTCCTCGCCCTCGCGCGGCAGGACGTGCCCGTCCTTTCGGGGACAGGGAAGGGCTTGCTAAAGGGCGGATACGTGCTCCGGGACTGCAAAGACCCTGATATAGTGCTGCTGGCTACCGGCTCCGAAGTGAAGCTCATCTGCGACGCGGCGGACGTTCTGGCGGAAAAAGGCGTGAAAGCCCGCGTAGTGTCGCTGCCGTGCTTCGAGATTTTCGATGAACAGGATGAGCCATACAGGGAAAGCGTGCTGGGCAAAGGCGTCAAACGGCTGGCGGTGGAGGCCGCCACATCCTTCGGCTGGCACAAATACGTAGGAGATTCGGGGGACATCATCGCACTCGACCATTTCGGGGCGTCTGCACCTTCGAAAATATTATTCGAGAAATTTGGGTTCACAGTGGAAAACGTTGTTGAAAGGGCTATAAGACTTATCGGCAGATGAAATATTGGGGGCGGTACTGCAATGGGCAAATTTGATATCGAGATGGTAGGCAAGATCGGCTCAATGGCGCTTATCCGCAAAGAGGATAACGACATTGACTATAATATCTTCAGCCGGCTGGGCGCGGAACTGAAGCCGGGGATGATATGGGTCAGTTCGGGCGCGACGGAGATCGGCCGGCTGGACTACATCAAGCGCACAGGCAGGGAGCTTTCGGGCGACCTTGATGCGGTCAAGACGGACTATGCGGCGCAGGGTCAGGCCATCCTGATGCAGACGTACCGGCAGTTCATCCCCGAGGCGTATTCTGTGCGCCAGGTGCTGGTGGAGCACAGGCACTTCAACGAGCGGGAAAAGCGTGAGCATATCAAAAACCTTCTGCTGCGCTGCGCCAGCCAGGGCGCCATCCCAATTATCAATTACAATGATGCAGTCAACGCCGAGGAGAACAGGCGGATGGAGCTCACGGAGCTGCGTGAATCCCACCACGGAAGGGTAGTAGAATGTATTGACAACGACGAGACGGCAGCGGAGATCGCAGTGCTGATGCGGGCGCGGATACTGCTCATCCTGACGTCGGTGCACGGGATATATGAAGACCCCGAAGACCCCTCCACTCTGGTGGAAAAAATCACGGGCAGGAATGCGGCGGAGGTCCTTGAAGCCATCGCGAAAATGCAGAAGGCTTGCGTAGGCGCCAGCAGGGCGGGAGCCAGCGGCGCCAGGGCAAAATTGCAGTATGTCGCCGAACCTGTCAAAGCGGGCACGACGGTGATCATCGGGCACGCGCAGCACAAGATATCGGAGCTTGTTTCGGGAAAGGTGAAAAGGACGGTAATAGGGATAGGGTTATAGCTGGAAGCGGTAAAAAAACAATCATATAAAAGAGCCCTGCTAAATGCGGCAGGGCTCTTGCGTTTCTATCAATTACTCTTATAAAGCTGCGAGCTTTTTATAGTACTCATAGCGCTCCCGGGCTTCATCGGCTGCCTTTTTGAAAAGCTCCTCGGCGATATCCGGGAACTGCCTCTGCAGCGTCGAATAGCGTATCTCACCATTCAGGAATTCCCTGTAGTCCGCAGTGGGCTCCTTGCTGTCCAGAATGAAGGGGTTTTTGCCTTCTTTGGCCAACAGGGGGTTATAGCGGTAAAGCGGCCAATAGCCCGCTTCCACAGCCGCCTTGCCTTCCGCCTGCGCGCGCGTCATATTGATGCCCTGGTTGATGCAGGGAGAATAGGCGATGATGAGCGAGGGGCCGGGGTAGCTCTCGGCTTCGAGCATCGCTTTGAGGCACTGGCTCTGGCTGGAGCCCATGCAGACGGACGCCACATAGACGTAGCCGTAGGACATGGCGATGAGCCCGAGGTCCTTTTTGCGCGTCCGCTTGCCTGCCGCGGCAAATTTTGCGGTGGCGCCGGTGGGTGTGGCCTTGCTGGACTGGCCGCCTGTATTGGAATACACCTCGGTATCCAGCACTAACATATTTACATCCTCGCCCATGGCGATGACATGGTCTAACCCTCCGTAGCCGATATCATAGGCCCAGCCGTCACCGCCGAAACACCAGACCGACTTTTTCACGAAAATATCCGAATTATCCAGTATCTCTTTGCACAGGGCGCTCTTTTCCCCGGGAAGGACGGCGCTCAGCTTTTCTGCAGCCGCGCGTGAAGCGGCGGCATCATCCCTGCCCGCCAGCCATTCCTCCATGGCGGCTGCGGTTCCGGCGGACACGCCTTCGGCGATGGCCTGCTTCATCATTTCGGCCAGCTTATTGCGCCTCTGGACAAATGCCAGGTTCATGCCGTAGCCGAACTCGGCATTATCTTCAAAGAGCGAGTTTGCCCAAGCGGGGCCGTGGCCCTTTTTGTTTACTGTATAGGGATTGGTAGGCGCGCTGCCGCCGTAGATGGATGAGCAGCCCGTGGCATTGCCTATTACCATCCTGTCTCCGAAGAGCTGAGTTACCAGCTTGATATAAGGCGTTTCGCCGCATCCTGCGCACGCGCCCGAGAACTCGAAAAGCGGCTGCAGGAACTGGCTGTTTTTCACCGTATTGGGCGTGAACTGCACGCCGGGCCCGGGAAGCTTCACTGCAAAATCCCACTTGGGTATCTCGGCTGCGCCTTCGCCGGCAAGAGGGACCATTTCCAGCGCCTTGAGCTTGGACGGGCATACTTCGGCGCAGTTGCCGCAGCCCGTGCAGTCCAGAGGCGAGACCTGCATGCGGTACATATAGCCGGCAAACTCCTTGCCGGTGGCGGGCTTTACTACAAAACCCTCCGGAGCGCCCGCAAGGTCTTCCTGCCTAGCCAGCACGGGGCGTATGACCGCGTGCGGGCAGACAAAGGAACACTGGTTGCACTGGATGCAGTTTTCGGGTATCCATTTTGGCACGCTGACTGCAATGCCGCGCTTTTCATACATGGCCGTCCCCATGGGGACGATGCCGTCGGGTTCAAACGCGGAAACAGGCAGCGTATCGCCCTTCAGCGAAAGAATTGGCTTTATAAATGTGCAGAAATACTCATTTTCAGGCAGCGCCACCGGTATTGCACCGGCGGAGGCGTCCGCCCACGAAGCGGGGTATTTGATTTCGATAAGCTTGTCCTCCTGCGAGGCGGCGTCTATGGCGGCAAAATTCATATTCAGTATCTTTTCGCCCTTTTTGCCATAGGTCTTGACTATGGCATCCTTCATGTACCTGTGGGCATCCTCAAAGGGTATGATGCCTGCCAGCTTGAAGAAAGCCGCCTGCATGATGGTATTGATCCTGCCGCCCATGCCTATCTCGGCGGCGATCTGGACGGCGTCTATATTGTAAAACTTCAGTTTTTTGCGTGCGATAGTGCGCTTCATGTCCGCAGGCAGCTGGTGCTCCATCTCGTTAACGCTCCACGGGGAATTCAAAAGGAAAATGCCGCCATCCTTGATGCCCTCAAGCACGTCATAACGGGTGACATAAGAGGAATTGTGGCATGCGATGAGATCCGCCGCGTCAATGAGATAGGAGGATTGGATGGGCTTTTTGCCGAACCTCAGGTGGCTTATCGTGATGCCTCCGGACTTTTTGGAATCGTATACGAAATAGCCCTGCACGTACATGCCTGTATGGTCGCCAATGATCTTGATGGAGTTTTTATTGGCGCCGACTGTGCCGTCGGAACCCAGGCCGTAAAACTTGCAGCGGATGGTCCCCTCGGGGCAGGTATCAATGCATTCGGACATATCCAGCGAGGTTTCAGCAACGTCGTCTTCTATGCCTACAGTGAAATGGTTCTTTGGTTCGATTTGCTTCAGATTTTTGTATACGGCAAGTACCATGGCGGGCGTGAACTCCTTGGAGCCCAGCCCGTACCTTCCGCCGAAAACTTCGATGCCGATGCCCCGGTCGTGCAGGACGGAGCAGACGTCTTCGTAGAGCGGCTCTCCAAAGCAGCCGGGCTCTTTGGTACGATCCAGCACGGCTATCCTTTTGAGTGTCTCAGGCAGCACCGAAAGGAAATGCTCCGCAGAGAACGGCCGGTAGAGCCGTACCTTGACAAGCCCCAGCTTCCCGCCCTTTGCATTGAGGCAGTTTATTGTCTCTTCGACGGCGTCGCAGCCCGAGCCCATCATGACAATGACATGCTCTGCATCCTTTGCGCCGAAATAATCAAAAAGCTTATAATTTCGTCCGGTCAGCGTGCCCACCTGCTTCATGGTCTCTTCCACTATGCCAGGGACATTGAGATAGAAGCTGTTGGCCGCTTCGCGGTTCTGGAAATAGACGTCGGGATTCTGCGCTGTGCCGCGCTGGTTGGGATGCTCGGGGTTCATGGCGCGCGCCCTGAACGCATTGATCGCATCCCAGTCGGCAAGCCGGGATAGATCCTCATAGCTGATGGTGTCAATCTTCTGCACTTCGGAAGAAGTCCTGAACCCGTCAAAAAAGTGCAGGAAGGGGACGCGGGATTTCAGCGTGGCTAAATGGGCTACTGCAGACAGGTCCATCACTTCCTGTACAGAGGAAGAGGCCAGAAGCGCAAAGCCCGTCTGGCGCGTAGCCATCACGTCCTGCTGGTCTCCGAAGATAGAGAGCGCATGCGCGGCAATGGCGCGCGCGCTGACATGGAAAACGCAGGGCAGAAGCTCGCCCGAAATCTTATACATATTCGGTATCATCAGGAGCAGCCCCTGGGATGCAGTGAAAGTGGTGGTCAGCGCTCCGGCTGCGAGAGAACCGTGCACAGCGCCTGCCGCGCCTGCCTCGGACTGCATCTCTGCAACACGCATCGTCTGCCCGAAGATATTTTTTCTGCCCCCTGCCGCCCATTCGTCGCAGGATTCCGCCATCGTCGAAGACGGAGTGATGGGATATATGGCCGCAACGTCGCTGAAAGCGTAAGCCACATGAGCGGCGGCGGTATTCCCGTCAATAGTCATTTTATTATTATCTGCCATAAAGGGAGGCCTCCTTGTAATAAATATGGTAATTTGGACGCGCCGGCCGGTAAACAGGTGTCATGACAGCGCCAAATAATACGATCCAGCACAATATACTAATATATAATATACCCTATAGCACTGTCAATACAAGAAGCCCGGTTGGTACGTTTAAAGCCGATATGTAAAAATAGCAGGAAATTTGGGAGCAGGTGTATTAACAGCGGGTGGAAATATGCTAAAATAAACACAGCAAAAGGATATGCACCGGAGGGACATATGAGCCGATATCTCAATAGCAGGACAAGGAACATCGTGCAGTACGTGCCCGGGGAACAGCCCCAGATCGCCGGGCTCATCAAACTGAACACGAACGAAAACCCCTACCCCCCTTCGCCAAAGGCCGTCGCTGCTGCCAGAGAAGCAGCCAGCGATAGGCTGCGCCTTTACCCGCCGCCCAATGCGGACGCGCTTCGGGACGTCGTTGCGGCGAGGCACGGCATGGCAAGGGAAAACGTATTTTGCGGGAACGGCTCGGACGAGGTGCTGGCTTTCTGCTTCATGGCTTTTTTCGGGGACAAGCCCCTAAGATACCCGGACATCACATATGGATTATACAGGGCGTACGTACAGGTCTTCGGGGTGAAAAGCGATATTATTGAGCTTAGAGACGATCTCACCCTGCCCTACCAGCGCTTTTTCGGGGCGGAGGGAGGAGTCATCTTTCCCAACCCCAACGCGCCTACAGGCCTTGCCATCCCTCTCTGCGCAGTCGAGGAAATTGCAGCCAACTGTAGAGGATGCGCCGTAGTGGTGGACGAAGCGTACGTGGAATTCGGAGCCGAAAGCGCCGATTCACTTATCCGGAAGTATGATAACATCGTCATCGCCCGCACGCTCTCCAAGTCCCATGCCCTTGCCGGCATACGGGTAGGCTACGCCCTGGGCAGCCCCGAGCTCATCGCAGGGCTTTTCAAGGTGAAGGATTGCTTCAATTCCTACCCGCTGGACAGCATAGCGCAGCGCACGGCCGCTGCGGCGCTGGCAGACGAGGAATATTACCGAAAGCAGAACGGGAAGATAATCGCCGTGCGGGAAAAAACGAAAAAGGAGCTTACTTCCCTCGGTTTCACCGTACCCGATTCAAAGGCAAACTTCCTCTTTGTCATACACGATAAGCTTGGCGCCAAAGAGGCGCAGCAGAAACTCCGGGAAGCAGGAATTTTAGTGCGCCACTTCGATGAACCCAGGATTTCAGATTACCTAAGGATCACCATAGGAACGGAAGAACAGATGGAAAAACTCATTTCTGCTTTCCGCTCGATGCTGTAGCCAGCTGCTGCTCCATGCACGGGTTATAAGCACGATTTATTTTTTGATTTTCATTTTCGGAGGTATAAGGATGTTGGAAGAAAAAGGCCTGAAAGAATTCTGTACCGAGCTTGCTTCATCGGCCCCCGTGCCCGGAGGCGGAGGCGCCTCTGCGCTCGGCGGCGCGCTGGCTGCGGCGCTGGCTTCAATGGTGGCAGAGCTCACGGCAAAGAGCCAGAAGTGTGAAGCCGTGCACGGCGACATGAGAAGGCTCATAGGTGAAGCAGGAACGCTCCGTGGGAAACTGCTCGCCCTCATCGGCGAGGACGCCAGGGCATTTGCTCCTCTGGCTGCGGCGTATAAACTCCCCAGGGACACGGATGAGGAAAAGGCGGCGCGCAGGGCGGTGCTGGAAAGCGCGCTGCTGGACGCGGTAAAGCCGCCCCTCGCCATCATGCAGTGCGCCAGGGAAGTCCTCGTACTGCTTAATGAGGCGAAGGAAAAAGGAACAAGGATGGCGCTCAGCGATGTCGGGGTTGGCGCACTGTTTGCAGCGGCTGCGCTCCGGGGCGCGGCTCTCAACGTATTCATCAATACGGCGCTCATGGAGGATAGGCAGAAGGCAGCCGGTATAGAGTCGGAATGCAACGCATACCGCGAAGACATGGAGAAAGCATGGGCGCTTTACGAGGAAGTGGAGGCATTGGTATGGCGCAAGTGATGAAGGGGAGCGACGTGGTCAAGGCCGAAACCCCCGGGATAGAGGAGCAGGTGGGCGTGCTGAAATCCAAGGGGATCACCCCGCAGCTTGCCATCATACGGGTCGGCGAAAAGGCGGACGATATATATTATGAAAATTCAGCAAAAAAACGGCTGGAAGGGCTGGGGATGATATGCCGCAACGTCGCGCTGCCGGAGGATATCTCCCAGCAGGCGTTCGATGCGGCCTTTGATGGCATGAACGAAGACCCGGGCGTCCACGGAATCCTTCTTATGCGCCCTCTGCCCAAGACCCTTTCGGACAGCCATGCGCGGGAAACCATAGATCCGGCGAAAGACGTTGACGGGATGGGGCTTCTGAGCGAGGCGGGCGTTTACGAAGGGAAAGAACAGGCCTTTGCTCCGTGCACTCCCGGGGCGGTCATGCTGATGCTTTCACATTACGCTATAGAGCCAAAGGGAAAAGAAGCCGTCATAATAGGCAGGAGCATGGTGGTGGGGAAACCGCTTGCGATGCTGATGCTCAAGGCCAATGCCACGGTTACCCTATGCCATACGCGTACCCTCGACCTTGCCGGAGTCTGCAGAAGGGCGGATATCCTTGTCGCGGCGGCAGGGAAGCCACGCGTCGTGGACGGCAGCTTCATCAAGCCCGGCGCAGTGGTGATAGACGTAGGCATCAACGTTGACGAAGCAGGAAATGTATGCGGAGACGTGGATCATGCTCAAGCGGAAAAGATATGCTCCGCCATCACGCCCGTCCCGGGCGGCGTTGGGACGGTAACAACGCTGGTCCTGGCGAAAAACACGCTGGAAGCGGCAAAACGGCACTTGGCTAAGCCCGAAAGATAATATGTTCAACCATCTGACACTGTGTGATAAATAATTAGGTCATACTCATTTGCGATCCGTCATAACAACATATGAGATTGGCCTTCAGCTCAGCCACAGTTAAAGCCGGTGTTAGAATGGTAGAAGAGAACAGAAAACAGAAAAAAACAGCTAAAATTACGGAAACAGGCCCTGACGGGTCCGGGCCTCCGCATGAAAAAATAAGAAAACCTCTCCGGGGATGGCATAAAGCGCTTATATCTGCCGCGTCAGCCCTGCTGATGATATTGACCGCCGTAGGCGGAGTTTACGGCTACTATGAAGTGACCGGAGATACCGGAGTTATAAAACCGTTCCTGAAAGTTGCGCTCAGCTATGCAGCAGAAAATGCGGATTACGCGGGAAAGGACGATGCAGCCCCTTTGCCTTCATCTGCCGGGACGCCGCTGCCAAGCAGTTTTTCGGATGTGGATGACCCTGCGGATGAATGGCTCCTGCCGGGGGAAACATATACCCCGACAGAAGTCAGCCCTATAGAAACTGCTGATACGGAAGTAACCAATGTCCTGCTCATGGGGATCGACAGGTGGAAAGGTGAAAGAGCGGGAAGGTCGGATAGCAATATCATCATCTCCCTGGACAGGAAAAATAAAAGGGTCAAATTGACCTCACTCATGCGCGACATGGAAGTGGAGATCCCGGATAATGGAGAACGCAAGCTGAATACGGCATACGCGCTGGGCGGGCCCGAGCTGACCATCAACGTGGTCAATAAGACATTTGACTTAGACATACAGAAATATATCATCGTGGATATCAGGGGCGTTGAAAAGATAGTGGACAAACTGGGCGGCGTTACCATCTACGTCCATCCCAGCGAACTGGACCTGCTAAACCGCAGCGTACTCCTGGCCAATGAGCGCATCGGCGGAAAGATACGAGAACCGCTTGCCGAAGCAGGGAAGCAGAAACTCAATGGCAGGCAGGCCGTGGCGTATATGCGCATCCGCAAAGTAGGCAGCGCCGACTACGGGCGCACGCGCAGGCAGCGCGAAGTCATGAGCGCGATATTTGAGAAGATCAAAAAAAAGAATATCTTTGAAATGATGCCGGTATTCGAATCCATATTCTCTATCATCCAGACCAATATGACGAAGGACGAAATGGTGAATATGATCATAGATACCTTTACCTTGATGGATAACGAGGTCTTGCAGTTCCGCGTGCCCATCGAAGGGCATTTCACTGTGGACGGCACCATGCTCCTGCCTACCCAGCCCGATACCGCGCTGCTGCTGCATCAGTTCATATTCACCGGCGTGCCGCCGCCTGAGATGGAAAAAATGATGAAGGAAAAATATTGGGGGCCGGTGCCAAGCCCCACGCCTTCCGTCCCGCCATCCCCAACGGAGCCGCCTTTGCCAAGCTCGACGGAGCCGCCTTCTCCGACGCCCGCGCCCGAGCCGACACCTTCGCCTGAACCTACATCTTCGTAAACGGGTTGCCAAGCAGCCGACTCTGAGTTGATCCATTATTAAATAAAGAGGTGTAAGGAATGCCGCAGATGAAAGTCCACCTTTCGAAATCCATGAGCAGCGCAGACAAGCTTGACATGGTCAAGACGCTGAGAGGCCTGATGCCCCAGATCATGGGCATTGATGAAAAGCTCGGGCAGGCGATGCTCTACGAGGCTGATTTCAGAGCCAACCACGAAAGCAAGGACAAAAACTTTGTATTCATTGAAATAACGCTTTATAAAGGCCGCAGCTATGAGATAAAAAAGAAGCTGGCCGACGCTATTTTGGATGTGGTCTCCCGGTATACAGGCGTGGACAAAGCCGATATAAACATCGTGTATTATGAGATGGACCCGCACGAAGCGTATTTCGGCGGGTCCGGCCTAAAATAGAACAACCGCTTATTGAAAAGAGGACGGCCGCCAAGCTTGTTTGGCAGGCAGCCCTCTTGCAAATAGGCAAGGGGGCGCCCCCTTTCCTATAAAA
>JAUYED010000083.1 GCA_030691525.1 Bacillota bacterium
GACAGCTGCATATCCTGCCAGTCCTTCTTGCTCATCACCGCCACATGGTCTCCGCCGCTCCGTTTGGCGCGATAGCAGGCATTGTCGCCCAGTTGGAAGAGAATGTTTTCCTTCATGGCAATGCCGGGCGTCACGCTTACCACGCCGATGGATACGGAAACCATGGACGCTTCTTCTTCGCTGGACCCGCTGTTCTTCATCTCCCTTATCCCTTCCAGGATATTGTTGGCCACTTCCGTTGCGCCTTTCAGGTCGGTATTGGGCATGATGATGATGAACTCATCGCCGCCGAAGCGGGATATGAGATCGGCTGCACGCCTTACATTCTTATTGATGATTCTTGAAACGCTTATCAGGAGCTCGTCTCCCGCCAGGTGCCCGTACAGGTCATTGAACTGCTTGAATTTATCCAGGTCAATAAAGATCATAGAAAGGGGCTGCTGCTCGCGCATGCACCGGTACCATTCCTGTTTATAAATGATATCCGCTTTCCGGCGGTTGGAAACGCCGGTGAGGTAGTCTGTTTCCGAGGCCTTGATAAGCTGTTCGTTCAGCTCTATAAGCTCCTCGTTCTGGGCGGCAATGACCTCGTTGGCAGTATATTTTTGTATACGCGACCGATATAAGCTTTGGTAAATAGCCGCGATCAGCACGATAAAAATGGCGATGTTCAAGGCGCCAAGGGCCTTTAGGATATCGCTGTTCGTGCTGAGGAGGGTCGCACCGGCGAGCATCAGGGTCGAAAGGATAAGGATGGGCACGACCATTCTTCCGCGCAGGATGAGAAAACCAAGGGTGCCGATAAAAAGTACGTTGGTAGCATTGGTCTCGCTCCGTCCGGCAAAAAAGACCGATAACGTGCCCAGGGAAATGAGGAGCGCTACCACCCAGTCCAAGTGATTGAAAATGCCTTTGCGAATGAGCATCTTTCTTGCGTGTTCAATAAGGATGCTTGTAACATACAGCATGATGGCGATAGCGGCGTTCGCGCCTGCGATCCATGGCCAAACGGGCTTGCCGCTCAATAGCCACGGCCCGCTGGCTGCAAGGAGTACCGCAGTCACGCCCAAGACGATGCCGATGAATTTTGTCATCGGCTGCGCCATGCTGAGAAATTCATTATATTCGGTTTCTTTGAACTGATCCCGCTTGTTTTTTGGAATATCAGTCGCAAACCGTTGAAATACTCGGATCATTTATGCTCCTTCGTCAACAAACGCGCTGCTATAATGTTTGTGCTCGTATATCGAAAAAGCATATACGTTTCCACTTGCAAGTCCTGTAGAATAGCAAAAACACTATCGATCGGGAACATTTATGGCTGATATATTAACGGCATATTAACACATTAACTATATAATGTCAATTACGATTCCATTATTATACATTACACAGCTTACGACATATATTTTTTCATAAAACACCTGCTGTTAATGATTGAGGTTTTATCTATTATACTATATTTTCGGTTCAAATAGCATGTCTTTCTTGGGTTATCTCATATCCGCTTTATAAATAAAAAAATGCCCCCGCATTCCTTAAGTGAGCAGCATATTGATCATTTTTTACCCCATAAGCAGCAGCACTTCCCGCACCAGCTTGCACGCCGTGAGCGTGGATACTCCCGTCGGGTCGTAGCATGGCGAGAGCTCCACGATATCCGCCCCGGCGATTTTCAGCCCTTTCAGCTCAAGAAGCGCTTTGATGAGCGCATTGAATGCGATGCCCCCGGCCTCGGGCGTGCCCGTGCCCGGCAGCAGGGACGGGTCAAGCACATCTATATCAATAGTAATATATACGGGGCGCCGGCCGATCTCTTTTATTGCCTCGCCTATCTTTTCAACGCCGAAGGTTTCCATCCTAGTATGGTCTTTTGCAAATTGATATTCCTCACGGGTGCCCGAGCGAATGCCGAACTGCCATATGCGCCCGTCGCCGACAGCATCCCAGATGCGGCGCATCACAGTAGCGTGCGATAGGGTCTCGCCGATGTATTCGTCACGAAGGTCTGCGTGCGCATCGAACTGGATGAAACACAGGTCAGGACAGGCCGGTAACAGCTCACGGGCTGCAGAAAGGGTGATAAGGTGTTCTCCGCCGAGCATGAGAAATCTTTTGCCTGCATTGATGATGCCCCTGGCGACGGTGCCGATGGCTTCCAAAGCACCTTCCCTGTTCCCGAAAGGCAGCGCCAGGTTTCCGGCATCGTGCACAGCGATGTCCTCAAGGTCTTTGTCCTGGTACGGGCTGTACGTTTCTATCCCGTCCGATTCCGCCCGGATGGCTGCCGGCGCAAAACGGGAGCCCGGGCGGTACGTGGCCGTACCATCATAGGGCGCGCCGAAAATGACCGTCTTGCAGTCTTCAAATCCGGATGTGCAGCCGATGAACCCCGGTGCTGATTTTACGAGCAGGTCAATCATCGTTTTTCAGCAGCTCCTGAACGTACGTCGGCAGTGCGAAGGATGCCGCATGTATTTGCGCGTTGTAATATTTCGTTTCCAGCCCGAGCTTTTGCCATGCTTCCAGCTTGGCGTCGGCGACAGGGTCCAGCTTCTTTGAAGCGAACCCGAAGAGCCAGTGCCCCGAAGGGTAGGTAGGCATGTGGAATTGATAGATACGCGCGATGGGGAATGCCTTTTTGATCTTTGCATGAGACCGCTGCATCTCCCTGGCATAGCTTGGGTAATAGGGGCTTTCATGCTGGTTTATCAGTATGCCGTTATCATTGAGCGCCTTATAGCAATGGCTGTAGAATTCATGTGTGAAAAGCCCTTCGCCCGGGCCGACAGGATCGGTGGAATCCACGAGGATCAGGTCGTATTTCCCTTCTGCGCATTCCCTGACGTACTGCAGCCCGTCTTCAAAGTACAGATCTATCCTTGTGTCTTTCTCCAGGCAGGAAGCCGTCTGGGGCAGATAGCGCTGGCACAGGCGCACCACCCGCTCATCTATCTCCACCATATCAATTTTCTCCACCTGAGGGTACCTGCCGGCTTCCCTGGCGGTTCCCCCGTCTCCCCCGCCGATGATGAGGACTTTCTTGATAGACGGGTTTGTTGCAAATGCCGGATGCACGATCATATCATGGTAGGCAAATTCATCTTTCTGCGTCACCATCATCAGCCCGTCCAGCGTGAAAAAAGTCCCGAAGGTATCCGATTCAAAAAAATCTATCTGCTGGAAAGGCGTCCGTTCGCTGTGCAGCTGTTTTTTGACCCTGATGGAAAACCGGACGTCTTCCATATGATATTCGCTGTACCACAGATCCACCATGCTTTTTCACCTCATTCCCTTACGACTTTGATGAAGCCGCTTCTTTCTTCATCGCTCATCAGCACACAATGCTGCGTTTTGTAAAATTCATAATGCGCTACCACCTTTTCCGTGATGCGTTCTCCCGGGACGATGAGCGGTATCCCGGGCGGATAGATCATAATGGATTCGCTGCTGATTTCGCCCACGGCTTCGGAGAGGGGCAGCACTTTCGCAGGGCTGAAATACGCCTCGCGCGGCGGGATGACAGCTTTGGGCTTTTCAAAAAAGTCCGCTACCGGTACGATGAAAGCGGGTTTTTTGCCCCAGAACCGCTTTGAAATGCCCCTGAGCGCATCAACCAGCCTGTCCAGCGTTTTTTTATCATCTCCGACAGCAGCAATGGCAAGGACAACATAAGTTTCCGCCAATTCCGCCTGCACGTTGTACTCATTTTTCAGCATATCGTAGGCCTCAAACCCCGATAGTCCGAGCGCATTGACTTTTATGACAAACTTGGTTTCGTCATAGTCGTAGATCCCCGCCCCGTTTATACAACTCCTGTCAAGCACTGACATGCCGGGTATGCTGTTGATTTCTCTTTTTGCTTCTTCAATGTATTTCATCAGTGCGGTAAACCTTTGCCGCCCTTGTACTGCCAAGTTTTTTCGCGCCAGGTCTAAACTGGCCAGAAGCAGATAGGACGCGCTGGTGGTCTGCATTAGATTGATAGCAGTACGTACCTGGTGGCTTTGATACAATCCTCTGTTGAAAAGCAGCACAGAGCTCTGCGTCAGTGAGCCGCCGGTCTTATGCAAGCTTACCGCCGACATATCCGCCCCCAGCGCCATAGCGCCTTTGGGGAAGTCCGGATAAAAAGGGAAATGAGCCCCGTGCGCCTCATCTACAAGCACCGCCACCTTATGCGCGTGGCAAAGCTTTATGATGGAACTCATATCCGAAACCGCGCCATAATACGTAGGATGGACTATGAAAAGCGCCTTGGCGTCGTTATGCTCGGCAAGGACCTTTTTTACGCTTTCCACCGTGAGCCCGTTGGCAATGCCGTAGTCGTAATCGATCTCCGGTTCGATGAAAATAGGAATGGAGCCGGAAAGGATCACCCCGTTGATGGCGGATTTGTGGATGTTCCTCGGCAGTATGATCTTTTCTTTCGGCCCGCATGCGGCAAGGATCATCGCCTGAACGCCGAAAGTGGAGCCGTTGACCAGCATATACGCTTCGTCGGCGCCATAGGCCTGCGCCATGAGTTTTTCCGCCTTAGCAATGATGCCCCCGGGGTTGGAGAGCATGTCCAGCTCCTTGGTGGAATTGGCGTCATATTTGACTATCTCCGACCAGAACGGATCCGATCCGTCCAGCGGCAGGCGCTTTTTGTGCCCGGGAACGTCAAAATGCGCGATATCTTCCGCGGCGTATTCTTTCAATGCCGTGTAGAGCGGCGTTTCATCCATAGCAGCGTTTTTCATCATTTGCCCTCAATACTTCAGCGGCAGGTTTTTGCCGTAAAAGATCTCATTCATTTCCTTATTCAGACGCCGGCCGATCTCGTCTGCTTCTCCGCGATGTATATCCGCCTTGGAAAAGCCGAAAAGATAGTTGTTCAGGTCAAATTCTTTCAGCTTGCATTTCGTATGAAAAAGGTTTTCCTGGTATATATTCACGTCAATCATCTGATACCTGTTTTTTACCTCTTCTTCAAGGTAATTCTGTATGGAGCTGATCTCGTGGTCAATGAACATCTTTTTTCCTTTGACATCCCGTGTGAAACCTCTTACCCTGTAGTCCAGCGTCATGATGTCCGCATCAAAGCAGCTGACGAGGTAATTCAGGGCGTTGAGCGGGGAGATCTCCCCGCATGTGGATACATCAATGTCCGCGCGGAACGTGCAAACGCCTCCGTCAGGGTGATATTCGGGGTATGTATGGACAGTTATATGGCTCTTGTCAAGGTGCACCAGCACGGTTTCAGATAAAAGTCCGTCTTTCTCCCTGTTCCTGGCGGCCTCTTCGGCAAGCATAGGATCTTCGCAGATAAGTATGGTGACGCTGGCGCCCTGCGGGTCATAATCCTGCTTGGCTATATTGATCACGTTGGCTCCAATGATCGTTGAGACTCTTTCAAGGATGCCGGTAAGCCGATCGGCGTTATACTGCTCGTCAATATACTCGATATAGGCATTCCTGTCCTGCACGGTCTTCGTATAGCAGATATCATACATATTGAAGCACAGTGATTTGGTGAGGTTGTTGAAACCGTGAAGTTTTCTTTTGCCGACAGCGGATTTTTGCATCTTTATAATCTCCCATAGTTTTCAGTATTCAAATTAACTGCAATTATATCACTTGCACAGCGAATATCAATATATCTGACGCGTCTTGAGAGATATACTGTTTCCTTTTTTTGAGAGAATTCACTGGTACAAGTTTGATTTTCATAGTATAACGCCCTTTTTCTATGGATGGCATACGAAAGGCTGCCACGAAAAAGGGCAGCCTTTTTGTACGGTTATTATCGTTGTAGCATCCATTTAACCTGCAATGATTATTCCATCGAAGATATCGTCTGCTGTATACCCCATCACATGCCAATATCCCTGCACCTTCCCGTCAACGACCTTGACCCAACCCTTGTAGTGGTCCGCAGTCTCCAGTTTGAACCAGTTGGGGCCAAGCACGCCCACCAGTTTCACCGGTTCGGGGCCAAGTGTGATTATGACTATATCCGCTGTCGGGGCTATTGCACGCCCTTCGATATGCGGCCAGCAGGCGTAGTCCCACATTACATTATACGCGCTTCCAAAGAACGTCGAGTCAGCGTGCGCGAGCAGGATGCAGGCCATTCCCGGTTTCACTGAGAGGTCGATGGGCATATTGAGCGGTTTTGTCGGATAGCGCACTTCTTTCAGCTTTCTGGCCGTTCCGTTGGGCTGATACTTTCCCGTGTACCAGACATCGGTGAATTCAGTCGTGCGCGCCAGGCAAAGTACGAAGTTGTCGGCTTTGAAGTGGTCGGCAGCGTTGAATGTGCCGCGCCATGCACCGTCGAATTTT
>JAUYED010000109.1 GCA_030691525.1 Bacillota bacterium
CATTTCCTATGGGCTGATCCGCGGATACGTCAGGGAGGATCTGGTTTACTCCCAGACAGATGAGGGGCGCGCGGGATATATCCTGCGTGACAAAGCCCCGATATATTCTCAAGCAAGCGAGGGCTCGACGGTATTAACCACCGATACCGGAGCAGGGACTAAAGGCCGAATCGATAGATTTAAACAGGGATATTATCATCTGACAGCCGGCGGCGTAACGGGATATATGCAGATGAAAGACGTCATGCTGGGCAGCGACTACAAGGAAGGCGTGAATATGACCATCCTCCTGAAGGAGATGAAGGGCCAAGATGTTTCCAAACTTCAGCAGAAGCTTAAATCCAGGGGGTTTTATGACGGGCCGGTCACCGGAGAATTTGGAGAATTGACTCAAAAAGGCGTGAGAGAATTCCAGAAGGCGGCTAAGCTGCCTGTGGATGGCATCGCAGGCGAAAAGACGCTGGAGCTCGTATACGGGAAAAACAACATCACGCGCACGATCGCTGCAAGGGTGGGCGTAAAAGGCATGGTCAAGCTCGCGGAATGGGATATAGTGAAAAATGTCATCACCCGCGGCAGGACATACAAAGTCATTGATGTGCGGACGGGACTCAGTTGGACAGAGCGCCGGATGGGCGGATGGTGGCATTGTGACAGCGAACCGCTGACCCCCGCCGATACGGCCAAACTCAAAAAGGCCTACGGCGGTAAGTGGAGCTGGGACAGGCGCGCTGTATGGGTGGTCGTAGGAAGCAGAGTCTACGCGGCATCAATGAACGGCATGCCGCACATGGGACACTCGCTGAACAACAATTTCCCCGGCCACCACTGCATCCACTTCCTGCACAGCAAGGTGCACGAAACAGGGAGGGAATGTTCCAAGCACCAGAATTGCGTCAAAGATGCCTACAAAAGGGGCAAATAAACGAGGTTTCAGGCCGTCAGAGCAGCTACGCCGGCGGCCTTTTTCATTTTCCAAAATAAGGGAGCGAAACGTTTTGACTTGGATTGATATTTCAGTGAGATTGGCTCCGGGCATCAAAACATGGCCGGGGGATACGCCTCTTGAATTGAGCTTAAAATCGCGGGCAGACGAGGAAGGTTATAATATCAGCGACATCAATATGTGCCTTCATACGGGTACCCATATTGACGCGCCGTGTCATATTTTCGGCGACGGCGTCAAAGCGGATGAAATCGGTTTTGAGTTACTTATGGGAAAGTGCTTCCTGCTTGACGCCAGCGGTCTTCCAACGGCTGTTTCGCGCCGGCATATCCAGGGGAAAATACCTGAAGGTGCGGAAAGACTGATCATCAAGACTATGGCAGACGAAGAATACAGCGACGACCCGGCAGATATGAAACGCTGCCTTGAAGCAGACGCCGTGCAATACGCTCTCGAAAAAGGGGCAAGACTCATAGGGTGCGACGCCTATTCCATAGGTGGACAGGGAGAAAACTGCAGAAGGGTGCACCACGCTGCGCTTGACGGCGGGTGCGTGCTTCTTGAAAGGTTAAAGCTCATTGGCGTTGGCAGCGGGTGGTACGAGATGATATGCCTTCCCCTGAAGGTGCACGCAGACGGCGCGCCCGCGCGGGTTATCATAAGGAAAGCAGCGAACGCTTTTTGAAACATGCATGCCGTTATTGTATAATATAGTGAAAGTGGACATTGTTATAGATCAAGCTGGAGGAAAAAAATGAAGACAGTAAGCATGAAAATACTGGTAGTTTTACTGGTAATCGTATTTTTATCTACCGTTTTGCTGACGGCGACCTTTACCTATTTAGCGACTACCAATATGTACGGCCCCATCGCTGAAAACCCCTCTTTGAATGCAAAAGTGCAGGAAATAAGAAAACTGATCACGGATAAATATTACAAGCCCGTAGATGAAACGAAGCTGGACATCGGCATGCTCAAAGGACTGGTATTCGGGCTGAATGATCCATACTCAACCTATATGACTGCAGAAGAAACGCAGAAGTTTCTTGAAGATGAACAGGGGAATTATCAGGGCATAGGCATACAGGTCACGCAAAACCCCGAAACCTATGAAATAAAAATCACCGGCGTATTCAAAGACAGCCCCGCCAAGAAAGCCGGCCTGCTGCCGGGCGATATCATCATCGCTGTGGATGGAACGGATGTGACAGCCATGAATGTGGATGAAGTTGTACCGATGATGAGGGGTGAGCAGGGCACGCAGGTAAAGGTGACGGTCCTTCGCGGAGAGGAAACAATGGAATATGATATTATCCGCGATGTGGTAAACATTGAATATGTCAAATGGCATATGCCCCCGAATGGTATCGGATACGTGCAGATATCTGAATTTTCCGGCAACTGCGCCGAAAAGTTCAATGAGGCAGTGGACGATCTTAAAGCCCGCGGGATGAAGGCACTGATCATTGATCTCCGCGACAACCCCGGAGGGTTGGTAGACCAGACATCTGCCATTGCTGATATCCTTCTTCCCCAAGGAATAATATTCTATACTCTTGACAGGCAGGGCGTCAGAAAAGATGAAAACGCCAGCCCCGGAGCACTGGATATCCCGATGGCCGTACTTGTCAACGAAAACAGCGCCAGCGCATCCGAGCTCCTTTCGGGAGCACTGCAGGATAACGGGGTGCCCCTTATCGGGACGAAGACCTTCGGAAAGGGCATCATACAGTCATTCATTTCCTTGAAAGACGGAGACACCCTGAAGCTGACGATTTCAGAATATTTTACCCCTGAAGGCAGAGAGATACAAGGGATCGGCCTGACGCCCGACTATATCGTCGAGCTGCCGGAGGAACTGCAGGGAAGGCCCGACCTATTGAACGACAGCAACGACACGCAGCTGCAGAAAGCACTCGAGGTCATTGAGGGCAAGCTGGCTTCTTTGTGAGCAGCACAGTTTACAATTTAGGGGCGATTGGGAAGGGCTATAGAGCGGTTATAGAGCGGTTATAGAGCGGTTATTAAGTGTCAGAGGAGATCAAGGTCATTTCTATATGGTTTTACGCCTGCGGCTGGCGGTACTTTTGGGTATTGGGAGAGGGGTTCTGCCCCTCTTCCCAAGCCCCCACCCCGAATAGGTATGTCGCTTCGCTCCAGAGTAATGATAAAAAGAGTGTGGGGCACTGGGGCGGTACCGGCTGCGCACCTTCGGTGCTTGCCGCTAAAGCCCCAGACCCCATCGGATATAGTACGGGTATGTGAAGCCACCCACCCCTATCCTCCCGTTGCGGGGCAAGAGGTTGGCGGAGTTTAAGTTTAACGGGAGGAGCGTTTGGTTTGGGTGTCGGCTCAGAATTGGCCTTTCGTCCCTTTGGGACTACAGGCGCAATAATTCACCGAAACCCGTCGGGTATTGTGTTCTTATTAGTTGAGGGAAAAGGGCATGGGAGAGGTTATAGAGCGGTTATAAAGCAACAGGGGGGAGATTGCCGCGGGGCTAGCGCCCCTCGCAATGACAGGGGTGGGGCGGTGGAGAGATTATAAGTCAGTTTTTTAAGTAGTTGTTAGAATCAATTAATCATATACCTTTAAAGCGAAAATATAGCGGCTGCCTTCGTGGCAGCCGCAGGAACGCCAGCCCCCTTGGTTCAATCCGCTCAATTCTTGATATTTTCCTGAGAGGACATGGCGTTGAACATATTTACCATTTTCATCATATTGGCGACTTTTGACATATCGGGCATAGCCCCCTTGGGCATGAAACCCGACATCGCCTGGATCATCTCCATCGGGTCTTTACTGCCGCCTTCCCTGAAGCAACGCGTGCCTGATTCCAGGGCATATCCTGTGGCAAGCGCCTTTTCCATGCTGCCGAGCACCGGTTTTGCACCGGGCGCGGCATAACGGGAAAGAGTACGGACCAGGCCGGCATTGCGCTCATGCCTTTTAAGAGCGCAACATCCCTTGGAGCGGCATAAAGACGCCTTTACGTCCAGCGCGCTTTTCAAACGGTAGGCTTCGCACCGGAGATCAAGCATCTTTAAAATGCCTTCCTGTTCGCTGGCGGGAAGGAAGGGACAAATTTCCTGCAGCATATTTACCATACAGGAGAACCCTCCCTTTTCGGACATGAGCATCAGCAGTAGAGCTGCAGTGCTCATAGGCATATGCGGGGACCCGCTCCAATTCGCAGCTTCGTTATGGCAGTTGCATTTATCCCCGCACCGGCACGGCGCATTTGGGGAAGGGGGCGAACTAAGCAACCGGTTTCCCACCCTGTACAAAATGAAGCAGCTCCTTTTCGTAGCGTATTTGGTATCCCGGAATATACTATGCCGGAGCCGTATGGGATGTGAAACCTTTTGACGGGGATGGAATATGATATTAATAGTAATATAGTGCATCAAAAAGAGGCGGACTGATACCATGGGAAAGGACCTCAGGAGTTTCAAGAGTGAGAAGCAGAACAAAGCAAAGGATTTCGACCCTGAAAAAGCCCAAAAAGAACATGGCGAAGACGTAGGCACGCTCCGTGAAGAAATGGTGAAATACGAGGGGAAAAGCGAGGGCGAGTTGATGGCCGAATTAAAGAAGAAGGTAAAAGAAGGGCGTGAGGAGGGGACGCTCAGCGACGAGCAATTGGACAGCTTCTATGACAAAGCTGCACCCATCCTGGATGATGACATGAAAAAGCGGCTGGAGGAGCTGATAAGGATGATGAAGGAGCAGTAAATTTTTTTACCCATTATTATTTTAAAAGATTCTTAACCAGCTTTGCGTTTATCAATATTGGTAAAGGCACGTGCCTGTCTGTTGAAGCCCTGAACATTGAAAGACGTAAGCATACCCTCTATAATAAAAAAACATAAAGTATCAAGGTGAGAACCATGCCGATGAAGAACCCACCCAAAGGCGAAAGCGCGCCTGAGAAAAGAAGACGGCTCGATAAAGCGCTGGACAAGCTCAAAGCGGCGTATCCCGAAGCAAGAAGCGGGCTGCGCTATGGCAACGCTTTTGAACTGCTCGTTGCCGCCGTCCTTTCAGCCCAGTGTACGGACATTCAAGTCAACAAGGTCACTGAAAATCTTTTCAGAAAATATCCTACACCCGGCGCATTTATCAAAGCAGGGGAAGAAAAAATCGCACAGGGTATCAAACCCTGCGGGTTTTATACGGTAAAGGCAAAATACATATACGAAACGTGCAGGATGCTGGTTGAAAACCATGGCGGACGGGTCCCTGACAGCATGCAGGAACTGCTTGAGCTTCCGGGGGTGGGGAGAAAAACGGCGAATGTGATCCTATCCAACGCTTTTGGGCAGGATGCTATAGCAGTGGACACCCACGTTTTCCGGGTGGCCAACAGGATAGGGTTTGCTTCGGCTAAAGATGCGCTGGAAACGGAGATGCAGCTGATGGAAAATATCCCGCGGGAGAACTGGTCTGATGCACACCACTGGCTGATCTTTCATGGCCGCAAAGTCTGCTCTGCGAGAAAGCCCAAGTGTGAAAATTGCAATATTGCAGAGTGCTGTTTGCATCATATAAGCATAGAGAAGGGTAAAAACGCAAAATAATGAAAGTATGAAACAACTGTCCTGCAAAAATCTATTGACTGCAAGTTTCTAATATGATAGTATTCAAAATTGAGCGACAGGGCTGCCGCTCAATTTATTCCCAAGAAAGTAGACCCTTGAAGCATCATAGGCGATGCCTTAAAAAAGGGTTGAATATTATCAAAAAAATTGGGAGGGAAAAAACATGTCGTATGTCAATGATGTGTACGAACTCGTACAACGGCGCAATCCCGCCGAACCCGAATTCCTTCAGGCAGTCAAAGAAGTGCTGGAATCCTTAGCGCCGGTCTTTGGCAAGCGCCCTGAATTCCGCAGCGCAGGGCTGCTTGAGAGGATAGTAGAGCCCGAAAGGCAGCTTATGTTCCGAGTCCCGTGGATGGACGATGGCGGGAAGGTACAGGTCAATCGGGGGTTCAGAGTACAATTCAGCAGCGCCATAGGCCCATATAAAGGCGGCCTGCGCTTCCACCCCTCAGTCAATCTCGGCATCATCAAATTTCTCGGTTTTGAACAGGTCTTCAAAAACTCGCTTACCGGCCAGCCCATCGGCGGCGGCAAGGGCGGCAGCGATTTTGACCCCAAAGGAAAAAGCGACAATGAAGTGATGCGTTTCTGTCAGAGCTTCATGAGTGAGCTTTTCCGCTATATAGACGCGGACACGGACGTGCCTGCCGGAGATATCGGCGTGGGCGGACGGGAGATCGGCTACTTATTCGGGCAGTTCAAGAAGCTGACCAACCAGTTCAACGGCGTGCTGACAGGCAAAGGGCTCGCATTCGGCGGCTCCCTCGCCCGCAAGGAAGCCACGGGCTACGGGCTGGTCTACCTTGTTGAAAAGATGATGGAGGCCAAAGGAAAGAGCTTCAAGGGCGCCAAAGTGGTAGTTTCGGGCTCAGGCAACGTGGCCATATACGCGCATGAAAAAGCAACGCAGCTGGGCGGAAAAGTTGTGGCGATGAGCGACTCCAACGGTTACATCTTTGACCCAAGCGGCGTAGACCTTGACCTTGTCAAGCGGCTCAAGGAAGTTGAACGCAGGCGCATCAAAGATTACTGCGCAGAGAAAAAAGGCGCGGAATACCACGATGGATGCGAAGGCATATGGCAGGTGCCGTGCAGTATCGCGCTGCCCAGTGCGACACAGAACGAGCTGGATGAAGCCGGCGCAAAGACGCTGGTCAAGAACGGCTGTTTTGCCGTCGCTGAAGGAGCGAACATGCCCTGCACGCCCGAAGCGGCCGAAGTCTTCCTGAAAAACGGCGTCATGTTTGCACCGGGCAAGGCGGCCAACGCAGGCGGCGTGGCCACCTCGGCGCTCGAGATGAGCCAGAACAGCCAGCGGCTTTCTTGGACATTTGAAGAAGTAGACGCCAAGCTGAAGCAGATAATGATCAATATCTATACCAGCGCTGCTACCTCTGCGGAAGAATACGGGATGAAGGACAACCTGATCGCAGGCGCCAACATAGCGGGCTTCCTCAAAGTGGCGGACGCCATGATGGCGCAGGGATTGGTGTAAATAGAGAAGTTCTGCGGGGCTCAATTTACAATTGACAATTTACAATGTACAATTTTGGAATGCAAAATGGCGGCTTATCAGCCGCTATTTTGCATTGATTGAGATTTATTGTTTACGAAGATACCCACCCCTGACCCCTCCCATATGCGTGCAATGTTATGAGACATAGTACGGAGCTGAGTATTCACGAGATAGGTAAGTTATTTAATTCAGGACATAGGTAAGTCCTGACTACACACATTCTAGGTGTTCCAATGGGTGAAAGCAATAGGTATTTAGATCAATCTCTCCCAGAGGGAAATCGGCGATCCAGATGGTAAGCGTAAAGTCATCCTTGGGCAGGAGGCCAACGTGAAA
>JAUYED010000116.1 GCA_030691525.1 Bacillota bacterium
GCATTTGGCGACATGTGCGTCAAATGCGGGTGTAAAGCACTTTCAAGATGATAATAGCGCTCTGCTGGCCGTGCGTAGCACAAGCAGAGCAAGAGGGGGAAGGTTGGGAAGGGGGCGAAAAGCCCCTTTCCCACAAAAAAAGCGCCTGCCTTATAGCAAGCGCATCCTTCTTCTGCTTACTGCCCTGTCGTTGGTGTCACCGTCCAGAACCTCTGCGCAATGACGAGCCCCAGAGCGATGGCCATAACCAGCACAGTGAAGATCTTGGTCAAAAGTATCAGTTTCCCTTCGAAGCTTTTGGCCTTGTACTTGCTGAAATATGTCTCGCTGCCCGCCCCCATCAGCGGGCTGGACCCGAAGGACTTGCTGGGCTGCAGCGTTATCACCACCGAAAGAATGACGCTGAATACTATAAGCGCTATATTGCTGACCAGCTTGAAGACTTCCATTTGATATACCTCCTAAACCTATAGCAAAAGAATATTATCACAGCGTAAGGAAAAAATCAAGGTCGTTTTTAGCGGGCTTGGTAATCCCTGCCTCGGATTTCTTCAGTAGGCACAAGGACATCGTTCATTATTTTCTATATTGATTTATTTAAGCTCCAATAAGCTTTTCCCCGTCATCTCGGCGGGTTTGGGCAGGCCCATCATATCCAGCAGCGTAGGAGCGATATCCGCAAGGATGCCGCCGCTGCGGAGCTTGGCGTTCTTTTTTGCATCGTCCACCAAGATAAAGGGCACGGGGTTCGTGCTATGCGCGGTTATGGGGCTGCCGTCGTCTTCAGCCATGGTTTCAGCGTTGCCATGGTCTGCAGTGATGATGCATCTGCCGCCGTTGCTTAAAACCGCTTCGGCCACTCTGCCCACACAAGCATCAACAGTATTGACTGCTTCAATGGTCGCTTCGAGGACTCCCGTATGCCCTACCATGTCGCAGTTTGCAAAATTCAACACCATAAAGTCATATTTCCCCGAATCCACGCTTTTTACCGCTTCATCAGCCACCTCATAGGCGCTCATGGAGGGTTTCAGGTCATACGTCGCTACCCTCCTGGGCGAAGGTATCAGGCATCTGTCCTCCCCCTTATACGGCTTTTCCACGCCGCCGCTGAAAAAGAAGGTAACGTGTGCGTATTTTTCCGTTTCGGCGATGCGCAGCTGTGTCTTTCCTAAATTGCTCAGGTATTCGCCCAGCGTATTTTTCAACTCCTGCGGTTTGAACGCCACAGAAAGGTTGGTAAATGTTTTATCGTATTGCGTCATGGATACATAGAAGACGGGCTTATAGCCGCCCGCCCTTTCAAAGTACGAAAAATCGGGCTCGATAAAAGAGCGGGTGATCTCCCTGGCCCTGTCGGGGCGGAAATTGAAAAAGATGATGCTGTCCGCATTTTCGATGGTGGCAGCCGGCTTGCCTTCCCGCATCACGACGCGCGGCTTGATGAATTCATCCGTTTCGTCCGCATCGTAGCTTTCCTGCACACCCTGCGCCGCATCCTCGGCAGGTATGCCCCGCCCGGCCGCAATGGCTTCGTATGCAAGCTTCACGCGCTCCCACCGGTTGTCGCGGTCCATTGCGTAATAGCGGCCCATGACCGTGGCGATCTTCCCGAAATCCATCCTCTTCATTTCGCCTTCAAGCTGCTCGATATAGCCCTTGCCGCTGGTGGGCGGGACGTCGCGTCCGTCCATGAGGCAATGCACGTATACGCCAGCCAGCCCCTGCCGCTTTGCCAGCTTTATGAGGGCAAGAAGATGTTCGATGTGGCTGTGCACGCCTCCGTCCGAGAGAAGGCCGATCAGGTGCAGCTTGGAGCCGTTCTTTTTCACGTTTTCTATTGCAGCTAAGAATTCTTTTTTGGTGAAAAAATCCCCGTCCGAGATAGATTTGCTTATCCGGGTCAATTCCTGGTACACGATGCGGCCGGCGCCGATATTCAGGTGCCCTACTTCGGAATTTCCCATCTGCCCTTCGGGAAGGCCTACCGCAAGCCCGCTGGCTTTTATGGTGGTATTGGGGTACTCCTGCGCCAGCTTCGTGAGGTTTTTTGTGCCTGAAAGGGATATGGCGTTGCCAGAGTATGATTTCCCCACGCCGAATCCGTCCATTATGATAAGCGCCGTGATGTCTTTGTGCATTTCAATTTCTCCTAATTTGATCCGTTATGATAAAACCTCAAGCAAAGAAAAAGGGCTGCCCCCCTTCTCCGCCGCAATAGGTGTCTAAAAATAGGCATTCGAGCGTTCAGTCGTTGACTACGATGGAAAAATCCATCGGCTTTAAGCTTGCGCCGCCGATGAGCCCGCCGTCTATATTTGGCATTTGCTTGAGTTCCTTGGCGTTCCTTGCGTTCATGCTTCCGCCGTAAAGTATCCTCACCCTGTTTGAAACCGCCCTGCCATGATCCTTGGCTATCTGTTTGCGGATCAGCGCGCAAACTCTCTCCGCTTCTTCTGCGGTAGCAGTTTTGCCCGTGCCGATAGCCCAGATAGGTTCATAAGCGATCACTGCCTTGGTTACAGCGTCATTTTCCAGGCCGGCCAGCGCAAGGTGCACCTGATTGCATACAATACTATCCGTTTTTCCCGCTTCGCGCCCATCTAAATCCTCACCCACACAGATGATAGGGACCAGTCCCGCATTCAGCGCGGCTTTCGCCTTTGCATTCACCGAGGCGTCCGTTTCGGCAAAGTACTGCCTCCGCTCGCTGTGCCCGATTATGACGTAGGAAACGTTATGCTCCTTGAGCATGGGCGCTGAAACCTCGCCCGTGTAAGCGCCCGAGGGCATATCGTGCATATTTTGCGCGCCCAGCCGTATGCGGGATCCCCTCAAAAGCTTTTTTGCCTCCGCCAGCGCGGTAAAGGGAGGGCATACCACCACTTCGGCTTTTGCCCCTTTCAATAAGGGTTTCAATGCCGTGATGAGCTCCCTGGCTTCAGCCGCCGTGTTGTTCATCTTCCAGTTGCCCGCAATGATCATTTTCCTCATGTCATTTATCCTCCTGTATGAAAAGCGTTATTTCGCGTTGAGCGCTGCTATGCCGGGCAGTTCTATCCCCTCGAGGAATTCGAGCGATGCGCCGCCGCCGGTGGATATATGCGTCATCTTGTCCGCAAAACCCATATTTTTGACCGCCGAAGCCGAGTCGCCGCCGCCGATGATGGTCATGCCGCCGCATTCTGCAAGGGCTTTTGCCACGGCTTTGGTGCCTCCGGCAAACGGCTCCATTTCGAAAACGCCCATAGGCCCGTTCCAGACCACAGTTTTTGCACCTTTTATTGCTTCAGTAAACAGCGCGACGGTCTTGGGGCCGATGTCAAGGCCCATCCAGCCCTCGGGTATTTTGCCAGCATCCACGATTTTGATATTTGCCGTGGGAGAAAATTCGTCAGCGCAGATGTTATCCACAGGAAGCAGCAATTGCTTTCCGGTCTTTTTTGCCTGTTCCATGATCTCCTTGCAAAAACCGATCTTTTCGTTGTCAACCAGAGATTTGCCTATATAATATCCCTGCGCTTTGAGGAAGGTATAAGCCATCCCTCCGCCGATGATGAGCGTATCCGCCAGCTTGAGGAGGTTGGCTATGACGCCCAGCTTATCGCTGACCTTGGAGCCGCCCAGTATGGCTACGAAAGGCCTTTCTGGGTTTTCCACTGCGCGGCCCAGGAAGGAGAGTTCTTTTTCGATGAGGAATCCCGCGCCGGCGGGCAGGTAGTGTGTCACGCCCTCTGTTGAGGCGTGCGCCCTGTGCGCCGTGCCGAAAGCGTCGTTGATGTATAT
Source organism: Bacillota bacterium (assembly GCA_030691525.1). GTDB lineage: Bacteria > Bacillota > Clostridia > Christensenellales > JAEXRW01 > JAUYED01. The sequence continues at coordinate 3,787 of JAUYED010000116.1, forward strand.
CTCGGCCAGCGAAGCAAGCGTCCTGGAGAAAGCCGGGTCGTTTTCCTCCTCTTCCTTATGAAAGCGGAGGTTTTCGAGGAGCACCGCTTCGCCGTTTTTCATGGCCGCTACAGCCGCTTTTGCCTTCGCACCGATGACGTCTCCTGCAAAGACCACCTTTGTACCGGGCAGAAGCTCCTGGAGCCGTTTTGCAACGGGAGCAAGAGTCAATCCCATCTTCCATTCCCCATTGGGGCGCCCGAGGTGGGAGCAGAGGATGACGCGCGCGCCCTTCTCCAGCAGGTATTTCAGCGTGGGCAGTGATGCCCTGATGCGTTTGTCGTCAGTGATGATGCCGGCTTCGTCCTGCGGCACATTGTAGTCCACCCGTAAAAGCACCCTTTTTCCGGCTACGTCAAAATCTCTGACGGTTTTCTTATTGAGAACGCTCATATTCCCCATTCTCCTTTGCATTGAATATTTTCAGGCGGTAGCCCGCCTTTATATCACATGGCGTGCAATCCGTTTTATTTTATCCGTTTTAATGGCAAAAAGCAACAACAGCGCGCTTGGCGCCGTATTTTATTTCAAAGAAGTCAATGCCGTAAAGCACTGACTGTATCATCAACCCATTAACCCTACAGCAGCTTTTCCACCGCTGCCTTCCACGCATCAACAGTGCTGTGCGTCACGCGCCCTTTGAACGCTGCACGGAGCAGCTTTAGTTGCGGCATCATCTGCACTGCTTTGGCGTAGGAAGCGTTTTCGGGCTTTGCTAACTCCGCTTCGCTCAGGTAGATGGGCTCCCGGCGGAATTCCACCATGTGGAGGCAGTAGTTGAGCTTGCCCATCAGTCCTTCGGGGTCTTCTCCGGCTGAAAAAACGTAAGTGGCTTTGCCCCCGCCTTCGGGGGAAGCCGCCTCAAGCACCAGGGAGTTGCCAACCCTTGCTATGATGAATAGGTATTCCTCCTGATCCGAGCGCAACGGCTTTTTATAGCCGATCCCGGGTTCCCCCTTCATCCTCTGGAGCAAGTGGGAAAAATACTCCCCCGCACCCCATCCTTCCGCCTGTTTTATGAGCGCTTCCCATAAGCCGGGGGCGGCGGCTTCTAATTCATCCCTTTTTGCGGCGCGCCCGTCCCTGAGCATAAAAGCCGCTTTTCGCAGTGCAAAGGGGTTGACGCCCGGGCAGATTCCTTCTACGGCAGCGTAAACGGGCTGAAGCAATCTATCCATCGCTCCGGTGAAATCCCGCCACGTATCATCCATGCTCTTCCCCAGCATGGAAAGCTCCCAGTTCTCCATCTGGAAAAGGGAAAACGTGATGCAGTAATCGCCTCTTCGTGGGTTTTCGACCAGTGCATAAGGCAGGCGGTAGATCGGCCCGTTTTCCGCTTCAAGGATCATCGCTGTACTGCCGATAGAGATATTACAGATACCCGATGCGTTTCTTTCTCCCGAGACGCAGAATTTTGCGCCCTTTGCGGCAAGCTTTACTTCTTCAGCCATGAATGTATCCTTTTTCACGGTATCATCGTATTTCCGTATGAAGTCGCCCACAAAGAACCCGTATTGTTTGCCAAGGTAATAGAGCTCGATCCTGCCTCCGCTTGCAATATCAAGGAAGACGCGGTAGTCCTCCGCCTTTGCAGAAGAGATATCGCGGTAGGGAAGATCTATTCTCAGGCCGTCGTTTGGCAGCAGGTGAAGCGCCTCATCATCCACTGTGGCGGCAGCTTCGCCATCCTCAATACTGCCATCAGGCAAGGTGATCTTGCAGCGCAACCTATAAACCATCGACTGAGTCGCTTCTTTTTTTTCTCCGGTTTCACTGCTTTTATCCGGCTCGAGCGCTTCAGGCGGTACGCTCGTCGTTTTTTCCTTGTTTTCCATATCCTTGGTTTTCTCGCTCATATTCCTGCACCGCTTTCATTTGTATTCTCCAAATCAAAACTATAGAGCTAAAAATAGCGGGCACATCTTCTCATGTACCCGCTAAAAATCCAGGGCTTACAGCTTGTTCCCGCACTCGCTGCAAAATTTCGTCCCCGGCTGGTTCTTGGCTCCGCAGCGCTGACAGACCACCATGCCTACCTCCGCGCCGCAGTTGCCGCAGAATTTTCCTGAGCTTACGGGCTTGCCGCACTGCGGGCAGGTGATGGCCTTGCTCTCGATATCCCCTTTGAATACCACCGTGCCCTTGGCTTTTTCCTCGATGTCCTCTTTCATCTTCCTTGCG
>JAUYED010000137.1 GCA_030691525.1 Bacillota bacterium
TGTCTCCTATAATATCGGCATGAAGTATCTCGCCCCGCTCAACACCTGGGTCTACCGCTGGTTCAGGAAGCGCTTCTACCAGCATGTCAGCCACATCCATTGCCCCTCAGCCTTCACCGCAGAGCAGCTTAGAAAACACAAATACAAAGCGCGGCTGCATATCGTCTCCAACGGTGTAGACGAGGCCTTTCACCCGATGGAAGTGGAGAAGCCCGAGGAATGGAAAAACACATATGTCATCGCGATGGTTGGGCGCCTTTCGGCCGAAAAGAGGCAGGACCTAATCATCAAAGCGGTTTTGAAATCTAAGTACAGGAATCAGATACAGTTAGTGTTCCCCGGTAAAGGGCCCAAGGAGAAAAAGTATCGGAAGCTGGGAGCAAAGCTGAAGAACCCGCCTGTTTTCAGCTATTACAAAAAAGAAGACCTGGCACGGATACTAAACCAGTGCGACCTGTACGTGCATGCGTCCGAGGCCGAAATAGAAGGCATCCCGTGCATCGAGGCCATTTCCTGCGGGTTGGTGCCCATCATATCGGACTCCAAAAAAAGTGCAACGAAACAATTCGCGCTGGATAAGCGCTGCCTCTTCAAAAACCGCAGCGCCCGGGACCTCTGCCGGAAAATCGAATACATGATAGAACACCCCGAAGAGATGGAGGAGCTGCGCGAAAAATACCTCAACAACGCAAAAAGGCACCGTATCTCACGCTCGGTGGAAAAGATGGTGAGGATCTATGAGAACATCATCGAAGAAAAGCAGTATAAAGAGAAGCACAAAAACGACCCTGATGCACACACGATCCATATGCCTACAACGCTCACGTACGATGTCGGCAGCGGGTACCGCTTCGTGAACCGAAACGCCCTTTTCTTAGTTGTATCAACACTAGTCACTTATTTTATAATCTTTCCGATATTCTACTTCATCACGGCCGTTTTCCTCGGTTATAGAGCGAAAGGACGAAAGAACCTGCGTCAAGTCAGGGACGGAGCTGTCACGGTATCAAACCATGCACATATCCTTGATGCGCCTATGATCGCCTTCAGTCTTTTCCCGAGGAAACCCTTTATGACCACGCTCAAAACCAATATGGAGATACCATTCATCGGCATACTGGTGCGCATGCTGGGAGGCGTGCCCATTCCCGAGACCCCAAAGGCGCTGCGCGCGTTCATGGCTTCTATGTCCCAGGAACTGAAAAAGGGCCGCTTAGTGCACTTCTATCCTGAGGCGGCACTGTGGATGGGGCACAATGAGCTGCGCCCATTTAAAAACGGTGCCTTCCACTTAGCGGTGGAATCGGGCAAGCCCGTGCTGCCTATGGTGCTGAAATTTCGCGAGCCGGGGTGGCTGATGAAAAGGATAAAAAAGAAACCCATGGTTTCCATAGTCATCGGCCCGCCTGTGCACCTGCCCGAAGGAGGAACGCTCAAAGAACGCGCGGAGTGGCTCCGCAACAGCGTCCATGATGAAATGGAAAAGCTGCTCAAGGGAACGACGGCCGCAAAAACTGGCTCCTGATTGGCGATTCGCATCCATCAAACCCGACAAAAATGTTTCGGGCTATGCCCGGGCAAAAAAAATATAAAGAAAAGGAGGGCCGAAAGGATAAGGGGCCGGTTAAAAATGCAATCATTGTTTATTATTTAATCGTTATCGCGCTCTTTATCAAAAAATCATGAGAATAGTAATAGTTATTGACCAGTACAGCCACGATGCCGCCTCGCCTGAAAAAACCAACGGGGCAGCAATATGGGCGTTTCGCTTTGTAGAGGGCCTCCGAAAACGGGGACACGAAGTGCGCATCGTTGCTACAGGAGATCCGGCGCCTGACAAGTACGTCATCAAAACCAAGATATACCCGCTTATTGACCCCATCATCAAGGGCAACGGCATGGTATTGGGCCGCTCGGACGATGACGTAGTAAGAAAAGCTTACGAAGGCGCAGATGTCGTTCACTTCATGCTTCCCTTCAAACTTTCGGTGCGGGCGCGCGAGATCGCCGAGGAAATGGGCATACCCTGCTTCAGCGCCTTCCACTGCCAGCCCGAAAACGTCACATACAACCTCGGCTTGAAGCATTTCCCGCCGGCGGCCACCTATATCTACGGCAGGTACAGGCGGAAGTTTTACCGCCATGTCGGCCACATCCACTGCCCCACCGAATTTATCGCAGGGCAGCTGAAAAAACACAAATACAGGTCCAAGCTGCATGTGTTCTCCAACGGAGTGGATGAAGATTTCAGGCCCATGAAGGTGGAGCGCCCCGAAGCGTGGAAAGACAAGATCATAATCGGCATGGTGGCGCGGCTGGCAGCTGAAAAGCGGCAGGACCTTATCATCAAAGCGGTGGCAATGTCTAAGTACCGCGATAAGATACAGCTTGCTTTCGCAGGGAAGGGCCCAAAGCACAAAAAGTACGAAAAGCTCGCTCAAAAGCTCGGCATCAACCCGCCTTCCTTCAGGTATTACAGCAAGAACGAGCTCATCAAGCTGATTAATATGTTCGACCTTTATGTACACGCATCTGAGATAGAGATCGAAGCCGTTTCCTGCTGGGAAGCCCTTGCCTGCGGGATCGTGCCGGTCATAGCAGATGCAGAGCTCAGTGCTACGAGGTTTTTTGCGCTGGACGAGCGGAGTCTCTTTAAGAGCAAGGATGCCCGCGACCTGTGCAAAAAGATAGAGTACTGGATAGAGCACCCCGAAGAAAAAGCCGTAATGCGCGAAAAGTATATCGAAGCCGCGCAGAAAAACGGGCTGTCCCAATCCCTGGACAAGATCGAAAAAGCATACGCCGAGATCATCAGCGAAAACCGGCGCAAACTGGAAGCATAAAGCACCTACCTGCCCTGTATTTTTCATTGAAAGGCCCTCCGCGGAGGGCCTTTTTTCACTTCGCATCAAAATATCATTCTTATAAAATCAGCAGGGCCCATTATAGTTAGAGTTAAATGCGGAGACGTGTAAATTAACGAAAAAATACAAAAAATGTTGAATTTAAAATTAATATTGCAATAAATGGATTTTACGTTATAATTAATCTAACACCTTTCTGCGCATACATTAATTATCTTAATTTTAAAAACTCAATAGGAGGCGAATCATATGAAGCGTAGCTCGAAGTTCATTAAAGCACTTATTGCTGTGGTGGTTTCGGCAGCACTTTTCGTACCGTTCATTCCGATAGCACAGGCGGATAGCCCGGCCGTATCAAGGGATACCAACCCAAACCTTTACTATGCGCTAAAAGACCTATCGTTTGACAGTGACGACAACGGAGTAATAACTATCGAAGAGCTTCAGTCCTATGACAATGATATGCATCAGATCTGGCTTGACGGGGACGGGTTAACAAACGGCAGACTTAATAATATCGAGGGCTTGCAATACTTTATCAATATTAGTTCACTCGTACTTCCAAATAACGAAATCACAGACATGTCGCCGCTGGCGTCAATGACGCAGCTAACTTCTCTTGACCTCCGCAGCAACCGTATCACCGACGTGAGCGCTTTGACCAGCCTGATAAATCTGACCTACTTGGACATGAACAATAATAGAGTCGTAGATGTCAGCCCCGCAGCATGTTTGGGAGCATGGATAGATTTTCAGTACAACTGCATCACTTTCGACTGCCTTGAGGCATTCAGGGGAAATACGACGTTGGCAAGCATAGACCTGAACAACAACTTTCTGAACCCGGCGGATACGCGGATACAGGAGATCTCGGATACCATGTCGCCCGGCAGGATATTATACGATTCAGGACAGAACACGATCAACATCACATACAATGGGGGTGCGGACGGGACCCCTGACAGGAACACGGATTCATGGCTGTATTACGGGGATACCATTACGCTGCCTGACGTATCCATAACAAACCCCGCAATGACATTTATGGGATGGGACGTAAACGGGGACGGTGTAAAGGACGCAGGCGCAGGATCATTCAATGTCATTGCAAATTTACCGCTGGAGCCCGGGCCTTCCCTGGGCGTATATGAAATCACGTACGACGCTATCTATGCCGGTAATAGCGCAGACCTTTCCGGCATCACGCTTTCCAGCGGTACGCTCTCGCCCGATTTCGACGCGGGGATTACTTCCTACAGCGTGGATGTCCCTTATTCTGTCGCAAGCATCACGATCACTCCCGTTAAGGCGGAAGCACACGCTGCATATACGATAAACTCAGTATCTGCGGCCAACCTTGACGTATCCCTAACACCGGATACAGCCACACCTGTCACTATTGAAGTGACGGCTGAGGATGGCAGCACAACCAAAACGTACAGGGTAAATGTCACGAGGGGGCTGCCGAGCGCCAACGCCGACCTTTCAGGAATCAGTAAAACGTCCGGGACGCTTTCGCCTGCTTTCAGTTCGAGTACTCTGGAATATACCCTGACTCTTTCTACGACGAATGGGAGCACGACGATAACGCCTGCCAAAGCAGACGGCACGGCTACTCTTCGGATAGATGGAGCAGTTGCGACGAGCAAAACTATTTCCTTGAATCCCGGGGCGAGCCAGGATGTGGTGATAGAGGTAACGGCACAGGATGGGACGACGAAGAAGACGTACACTGTCCATGTTACAAGGCCGGCTTCCACAAACGCATATCTCTCCGATATCACGATCAATGGCAGTCTGTTGGCTGGATTCAACAAGGATACATTTACGTATACGATAGCCGTAACGTATGCCACAGGTTCAATCAACCTGGCAGCAACGGCTGAAGATGAAAAAGCAACGGTGGGCGGGACGGGAACAAAGACCCTGAACTTAGGGGATAATGAATATAAAATAACCGTAACCGCCGCAGACACAGCTTCTCAAAAGACATATACGCTCAATATTCGCCGCATGAACAACGATGCATACCTTTCAGACCTCAAGGTGAACGGCAGAACATTAGATGGATTTGATAAAGACAGGTACGATTACTTGCTGCTCGTGCCAAACGAAGTCGGTTCGGCTGCAATAACCGCTACTGCCGAAGTTAGTACGGCTACGGTAACAGGCACTGGGACAATAACGTTAGTTGAAGGGGATAATTTTGCTACCATAAAGGTGGTATCGGAAGACGGTACGGTCACACATGAGTATAAAATAAAAATAAGCAGGGCACTGCCGCCCGATGTTTTACCTTTTGTTGACGGGAAGCTCAGCAGCATCCAGATATCCACAGGGACACTTTCTCCTTCGTTCTCATGGGATACGCCGGGCTACACCCTCAACCTTGATGAATATACTTCTTCAGTGGTGATAGCTCCGGTGAAGTGTAATACGGAAAACATCATGAAGATAGACGGCAACAGATACCGTACCAGTAAGACCGTTACATTGAGGCAGGGCGCCAGCCGCATCGTGACCATCTATGTAAAATCTTCGACTGATAAAAAAGTGTACAGCACCTACAGGGTAAAAGTAGTACGGCAGAGGAGCAGTAATGCAGACCTCTTATACCTCAGGCCGAGCACGAACGGCTCCTTGACGGCTCCCTTTGACCCAAGCGTCACAAGCTACACGGTAAACGTCCTTCCGGGTAAACGATGCGTCATCATCCGGGCCAAAGCGGCAGATATGGCAAAAGGAGCCATTGTCAGGATCGGCGGTGTACGTGCAAGCGCACGGGTCTTCTATTTGAAGCCGGGCGTGCCGCGAACCATCAAAATCGAGGTGACCGCGCCGGATCGGGTCACCACGAAGATTTATACGGTGACGCTGATACGAGGCACGCCAACCCCGTAAGAGTAAGTTAAAAAACATAAATAAAGAGCCCCCGCGTGAAAAACCTCCGCGGGGGCTTCCCATGTTCAGGAGGATTTCTTCTTACCGCACTACTTTCACGATGTTGAACATATTGTCCAGCACCGCCCAGTTTTGCGGGAAGGGCAGCCCCAGCACCCAGTAGCTGACCCCGCGCAGGCCGTACCTGTTTGCCAGAAGATACTTGGCCTGAACGCTGCGCGCATCTTCGAACCACACGACATGGCTCACCCCGTTCCCGTCCACATAGTTGAAATAGGGCGACTGCACCTTCTGATCGTACTTGATGACCACCCCGTACCTGGCTGCCAGAGCCACCGCCGCCTGCGGGCTCAGCCGCTTCGCCCAAGGGCCGCCGGGCATATAGGGAAGGGGCCAGTCGTACCCGTACAAGGGCATCCCCATAAGTATCTTCTTGCTCGGGATGACGGAGACGGCATACCTGATGACATCGGCGACGAGGTCTATAGGCGCCACAGCATAGGGAGGGCCGCCTGACCAGCCCCACTCGTAAGTCATTATTATGACGAAATCCACGATCTCCCCATGTGCCCTGTAATCATGCGCGCCATGCCATGCCCCTCCCGTATAATCGGACGGCTTGGGAGCAAGGGCGGTGCCGACAGGGTAGCCCAGAGGTCGGAGCGCAGCCACCAGCTTTCTGAGGAAGCTATTGTACGCCTGCCTGTTCTCGGGCGATATCCTCTCAAAATCCACGATAAGCCCGTAATATCCCTTGGCCTTCAATACTCCGATAATGTTGGCGATAAGCGTCGGTTGCAATGATTCGTTCGTCAGGACAGCATCCACCAGACCGGTATCAAAATTGCCGTTCCTGAAATTTGTTATCACCATGAGAGGAGCTATGCGGAACTTCCGGGCTGCCTGTATGAGCGCGGCATCATTGAAAGGCATCAAACTCCCATCGGGATTTACCTGATAACTGAAGGGACTGATATAGGTGAGGAACGCGCCTACCTCATTGACGATCCTTGCCTCGTTCTGGCTGGTGGAGGGCTCGATAAACCCGTTTGTTTCGATGTAACCGTAGTTCTTGGCCAGCTGGGGTATCCTCAAAACCTTGCCGGGGGCTATCATATCCGGGTTGCTTATCCCGTTGAGCCGTACGATGCTTTCCACCGACACCCCGAACTTGCGGCTGATTGACCATAGCGTATCGCCCGGGCGTACCAAATAAGCCCTTTCAGTGGAAGGGATCACGAGCGCCTGCCCTATGACGAGATAGGGGATATCCCCAAGCCCGTTGACAGCGTAGATACGGGCGGCGCTGACGCCGAATTTCCGGGATATAGACCAAAGAGAATCCCCGGGCTGTACGACGTAGATGGTCATATTTCCCACT
>JAUYED010000013.1 GCA_030691525.1 Bacillota bacterium
CACTGGAATGCGTTTTTTCAGACTACGGGACGAATGAACAGCCTACCGTCCCTCCCGACGCACAGTCGCAGCCCGCAGCGGATTTCAACCCTTACGGGACGGGCGATGAAGAATCCTCATAAAAGCATATTAAAATCCGCCCTCCGGAAACATTCCCGGTGGGCTTTTTCATTTCCCTTACGATGCTTGACACTCTCCGGTCGCTGTGCTAACATTTTTTTGCCCGCTCAAAGAAATGCCGAAGTGGTGAATTGGCAGACGCGCCGGACTCAAAATCCGGTACTGGCGACAGTGTGTGGGTTCAAGTCCCACCTTCGGCACCATTAGATATAAAATACGCCCGAAAAGGGCGTTTTCTGTTATGCAAATGTTTGGGCATCATTATTTGCGCTATAATATATCAGGACGCCCTTGCTTTTGACTTATGGCAAAAGAGTGATATAATAACACGGTTGTAAAACGAGAAAGACAGTAAACCAGAGGAGTACAATGGACGTAAGAAAAGATATCCGGAATATCGCCATTATCGCACACGTGGACCACGGCAAAACCACGCTGGTGGACCAGATGCTGTGGCAGAGCGGCATCTTCCGCGCGAACGAGCAGGTGCAGGAGCGCGTGATGGACAGCAACGATTTGGAACGGGAGCGCGGCATCACTATACTCGCAAAAAACACGGCAGTTGTCTACAAAGGCGTGAAGATAAACATCGTTGACACCCCCGGACATGCCGATTTTGGAGGGGAAGTGGAGCGGATACTGACGATGGTGAACGGCGTATTGCTGCTGGTGGATGCCTTTGAAGGGTGCATGCCGCAGACGCGCTTTGTTATGAAGAAGGCGTTGAGCCTGGGTAAGCAGCCCATCGTGGTAATAAACAAGGTGGACAGGCCGGGGGCGAGGCCGTTCGAAGTGATTGACGAGGTATTGGATTTGATCATTGAGCTGGGGGCTGAGGCGCACCAGCTGGATTATCCTGTGGTATATGCATCGGCGAGGGAGGGCTGGGCTACGCTGGAGCGCGGTGGCACGGCGGAAAACCTCGAGGCGCTTTTTGAAACGATACTTGCGCATGTGCCTGCACCCACGGGTGAGATGGACAAGCCCTTGCAGATACTCTTCCCCACGATTGACTATGATGACTACATCGGCAGGATAGGCATCGGCAGGGTGGAACGCGGCGTGGCAAGATACGGACAGCAATGCGTTCTGTGTAAAAACGATGGCACGCTGGTGAACGTGAAAATAACGCGGCTATACCAGTTCCATGGTCTCAAGAGGATCGAAGTGGAAGAGGCACGGCTGGGAGACATAGTAGCAGTGGCAGGGCTGGGGAGCCTCAACATCGGCGAGACGCTCTGCGACACCGAATGCGTGGAGCCCCTGAAGTTTGTGAACATTGACGAGCCCACGATATCCATGCTGTTTATAGTGAACAACAGCCCGTTCGCCGGACGCGATGGCAAATACGTAACCTCGAGAAACCTTCGGGAAAGGCTCTTCAAGGAAGTGGAGACCAATGTAAGCATGCGTGTGGAGGAAACGGATTCGCCCGATTCGTTCAAGGTATCGGGCAGGGGCGAACTGCACCTTTCCATACTCATAGAGACCATGCGGCGGCAGGATTATGAATTTCAGGTGTCCCGCCCCAAGGTGATATACAAGGAGGAAAAAGGCACTCTGCTTGAGCCCATCGAGATGCTCGTCATCTATGTGCCCGAGGAATACCTGGGCGCGGTGATGGAAAAGCTGGGGCAGAGGAAGGCCGAGCTTTTGAATATGGCGCCCGACAACCAGGGCGGCATACGGCTGGAATTCAAGATACCTGCGCGCGGGCTGATTGGCTACCGTACCGAATTCATGACGGATACCAAGGGTAACGGCATAATGAACCATGTGTTTTCAGGGCATGAGCCCTACAAGGGGGACATCGCCGAACGTTCGAGGGGTTCCATGGTGGCCTTTGAGACTGGCGAAGCTACCACGTACGGGCTGTTCAACGCGCAGGAAAGGGGAAAACTTTTCGTCGCGCCGGGCACAAAAGTGTATGAAGGCATGATCGTGGGCGAGAACGCCAAAGCGGATGACCTCGTGGTGAACGTATGCAAGAAGAAGCATGTAACGAATATTCGCGCGGCGGGAGCAGACGAAGCGCTGAAGTTGACGACGCCTGTGGTATTCAGTCTTGAGCAGGCGCTGGAATTCATCGCCGATGACGAACTGGTGGAAGTGACGCCGAAAAACATACGGCTCAGGAAGATGACGCTGAGCAAAGAGATGAGGATAAAGAACCTTAAGAAAGAAAAAGAGCATTGACCTGTTCCCCGAAAACCTTCGGCAACAAATAAAACGCCCGGGCAAGGGCGTTTTGCTATGTTATATTTATCCAATTTATTCTACAAATCAAGTTGGTTTCCTTTAAATATATTATATTGATAAAAGAATCGGTGGTTTTATCTTAAGTGTTCCCCTTTCGACTTATTGCTCTTTTCCATCTCCTTTTGTACCTTCACAATCAATGCATCTACCTTGCGGCTCTGCTTTATAAGTGCTTTGTTTTTTGCGATTGGAGCACTCATTACCTCATCTATCAGTAGGTCCAGCTTTTCCCGTTCTCTTTCCAGTTTTTCTTCATGATTTTTCAATTTAATTATAAAAACCTCCATGTTGTATGGATAAGGAAAGACAGATAAAATGCCTTTAACGTCCATGATTTATATCATAAATAGCATAAGAGGAGGCAAATCTTCCTACTGAATTCTTATAATAAAGTGCATTCACTTAAAAGTCAAGTGAATGCATACAGCTAATCATAATACAGATACTATGTATATATCTATAACTGGAGGGATATGCATGGCAACAAACAAACGGGTATTTACATTACGTTTGAAAGACGTATTGTTTGATAAACTTGAAGCTTTGGCCAAGATGGAGCATCGGTCAACAACAAACTTGATTGAGTATATACTCCTTGAATACCTTGATAACTTTGAAAAGGAAAAGGGTGCTATTGTTTTACCTGAAGAATAATCTTCTCTATCACTTTAACAGCCCCCTCCAAGCCCGCTGCTATTTGTTTCAGGCATCAAAGCCATAATCCCCCGCCAGCTCCACAAAGATGACATACTCTATGGGTTTCACCGTTACTTCTTCTTCATCATCCTTTGTAACAAGGAACAGCTCCTGTAGATACCTTGTGCCCACAGGGATGACCATTCTTCCCCCCGGCGTCATCTGGTCTACGAGTTCCTCCGGTATCATGGATGCGGCAGCTGTCACCATTATCCGGTCAAAAGGCGCAAATTCAGGGAGCCCGTGGCTTCCATCCCGTATGAGATACTTTATGTTCTTATATTCCAGATTTTCGAGCCGCTTCTGCGCTTTTTTGGACAATTCGGGTATTCGCTCAACGGTATAGACGCTCTTGGAGAACTGGGCGAGGATCGCCGTTTGATACCCGCTGCCCGTGCCCAGCTCCAGGACTTTTGAATCCATATCAGGGTCGAGCAATTCCGTCATGTACCGCACTAAGCTCGGCTGCGAGATGGTCTGGCCGTATCCGATAGGAAGGGCGGCGTCCACATGCGCCAGCGCCTTGCTTCCGGCATCTATGAAGTATGCCCGATCCAGTGTGAGCAGGAATTTTCCCAGTTCTTCTTTATCCATAGTTCATCCCTCTTATGTGCAGGGTTTGATCAGCAGGCAGTATAAGGCAGTTTTCCCTGGGTCTCTTTCTCTGATATTATTTTATCAAATATCTTCCCGTTCAACAATTTTTTTATCGGTTCGCGCTCAAGCGTTAAGTTTAATATGAAATGCTGATTACCTGTTCCTTTTTAAAAATAGGTTTTGCCAGATAGCTTCTTATTCTTCGTCTTTAGCCACATGATTTTTACTTCATTAAAAAAGACCCGATATTGTACCGGGCCTTTAGCAGGATAAAGCAAAAAACTATATGACTCCAGCCATTTTATTGCATTCGTCAGCGCAAATCCTGCATTCCTGTGCACATTCCTGGCAATGGTCATTTTCAAAAATCTCGCATTCCTGTGCGCATTTATTGCAAATTTCAGCGCATAGCGCACAATGTTTTGCGGCGAATTCCCCATTCATCGCCATCATGGCCGATGACATCTGGCACATCATTGCGCACTCTATCAGCATACTGATGCAACTTTTTCTGGCGCTTACATCAGGTTCATTCAAACAAGCTGTTATGCATTCAAAGCATGCCTGGGCACAGCGGTTGCATTCATCAATGCAAGTCTGAAACTTATCTGTGGTTGTCGAAACGATACCCATATTATTATCTCCCTTCTTTGATTTCCAAAATAGCCTGCCCTGATACTAATCGCTTATACAAATTTTTAATCATTTACGTCAGTGTAAAAAAATAACGCCCGGATTCAGGCGTTTTTTTGCTAATCCTTTTGCTTATAATCATTCTAATAAACAAAGTTGTATCAGTTCTTCCCCCCTAAAACAACCCCGATATGACCCCCGCATTGTCCACGTCTATCCTCTCCGCATTGGG
>JAUYED010000105.1 GCA_030691525.1 Bacillota bacterium
CACCTCGACCAAAGATAATGGGAAGGGGGCTGTGCCCCCTTCCCAACCTTCCCCCATCTTGCCCCGCTTGCACTTCGTGCGGCCAGCGGGGCGCTTCTTCTCGTCTCAAAACTACTTTCTACTGACATTTGACGCGCATGTCGCCAAATGTCTTCTGCTTTTAACCCCGTAATTTATGCCCACCCCTGACCCCTCCCGTTAACGATCAGAGAGATAGTATAAGGTTTATGAGAACGGGAGGGGAATATCACCTTTTGGGGGCTTCTTGGGTATTCGGGAAAGGGGCGAATGCCCCTCTTCCCAAACCCACACCCCGAGTTAGGAAGGGTTTACTTCGTTTGATTAAGCCGATTATAAAGACAGACTGAGAGATTGCCGCGTCGCGAATGCTCTCGCAATGACAGGGATGGGGTGTTGGAGAGGTTATAGGGCGGTTATAGAGCGATTATAAAGCAACAGGGGGGAGATTGCCACGCCGCTAGACAGAGGGGGATAGGCGTTGGAGAGGTTATAAAGCGGTTATAAAGCGGTTATAAAGCGGTTATAAAGCGGTTATAGAAAGGTTATAGAGGATAAAAAAAGATGAAAATTAGATATACTAAGATGCATTTATTACGAAGATTTATGTAAAGCTTGATTTTAAGCTTTGTTTCGATTATGGTATTAGTTGTTAGATATTTATTAATAATAAGTTCGAGGGAGTGATATTTAATGGCAACTATCAAATTTTATTCGGTTCAATCACGCCAATCGGTAGAGGTGGATGTTAGCAAGGTCAAGAAAGTAATGTTGAAAAATGGCCGGCCAGCCGCCGAAACCATTAACCCGCAAACCGGCACGAAGATGTTCAAGATCTTATCAGCCGCTGAAGCAGCCCTACTTAAATAAATTGATCCTGAAGGGACTAAAGGGTTGACCCCGCAGCAGCGGGGAGAAAGTTTTGGACCACAAGGGTGCAGAGCTTGAAAAATCATCATATGCAAAGCATTTTCGAGACGAACAAGGAGCGCCCCGCTGGGCTGTGCATACGCAAGCGGGGCAAGACTCCTTTTGACAAACTGGTTTGTTATCGGTTTAAGCCCGCAAGGGCTTTTTTATATGATATAATATCCTATTAAATAAGATATTTTCCGGAGGTTATGGATGGGCATGGTCTTGCGGATCTTTGTGGAGAAGAAAAAGGGCATGGACGTGGAAGCGGAAGGGCTGTTTTCCGACCTGCGGGAAGGCCTCGGGCTTCGCGGCCTGAAACGGCTTCGCATACTAAACCGCTATGACGTTTCGGGGCTGACGCAGAAGGAGTTCAAAGGGATCAAAGCTGCGGTCTTCTATGAGCCGGCTGTGGATACTGCCTATGATGAAACCTTTACGTTGCCCAAGGGCGCGCATGCCTTTGCGGTGGAATACCTGCCCGGGCAGTACGACCAGCGCGCTGACAGCGCGGCGCAGTGCGTGCAGCTGATCTACAGGAAGGACAGGCCCGAAGTGCGCACGGCCAAGGTCTATATCCTCGAGGGGGATATATCCGAAGCGGATCTGGTGCGCATAAAGGGTTATCTCATAAACCCTGTGGATTCGCGCGAAGCAGATATGGAAAAGCCGCATACGCTTGAAATAAAAGTGCCTGCGCCTGCGGAAGTGCCCACCCTTGACGGGTTCAATGCGCTTTCGGACGGAGGGCTGATGGCGCTTGACCGGGATTTGGGGCTGGCCATGAAATTCAAAGACCTGAAATTCTGCCAGGACCACTTCAAAAAAGAGGGCAGGGAGCCCACGCTCGCCGAGATCCGCATCATTGACACATACTGGAGCGACCATTGCCGGCATACGACATTTCTCACCGCGATAGACAGCGTGGAATTCGGCGAAGGGACCAGGCCCTACGAGAAAACCTACAAGGAATACCTGAAGGCGAGAAAGAAAGTTTACGGCAGAAAGCTGAAAGAAAAAGGCGTTTCTCTGATGGACATCGCCACCCTCGCTGCCAGGCAGGCCAGAGCCGAAGGGCTGCTACCCGACCTTGACGAGTCTGAGGAAATAAACGCATGTTCCATCCGTGCTAAAATAGACGTTGACGGCGAAGAAGAAGATTATCTGATCATGTTCAAAAACGAAACGCACAACCACCCCACCGAGATAGAGCCATACGGCGGCGCAGCGACGTGCCTGGGCGGCGCGATACGCGACCCGCTTTCGGGCAGGAGCTATGTGTACCACGCCATGCGCGTGACGGGAAGCGGAGACCCCACAGCCCCTTATGAAAAGACCATCGAAGGGAAGCTGCCCCAGAAAAAGATCACCACCGAAGCTGCGCACGGGTACAGCGCCTACGGCAACCAGATCGGGCTGGCCACGGGCGTGGTGGACGAGATATACCACGAGGGCTATATAGCCAAAAGGATGGAGATAGGCGCGGTGGTCGGGGCCGCCCCGGCAAAAAACGTCGTAAGGGAAAAGCCCCAGCCAGGGGATGCTATCCTTCTCATCGGCGGCAGGACGGGGCGGGACGGCTGCGGCGGCGCAACCGGCTCTTCGAAAGCGCATGACGAAACATCTATCATGGCCTGCGGCGCAGAAGTGCAGAAGGGCAACCCCATCACCGAAAGGAAGCTGCAGCGGCTCTTCCGGAATCCCGCATTTTCCCGCCTTGTAAAGCGGTGCAACGACTTCGGAGCAGGCGGAGTGAGCGTGGCGGTGGGGGAACTGGCGCCCGGCCTTGATATAAATTTAGACGCGATACCCAAAAAATATGAAGGGCTTGACGGCATAGAGCTGGCCATCTCCGAATCGCAGGAGAGGATGGCCGTGGTCATAGCCCAAAATGATATTGAAACGGCAGCGTCACTCTGCGCCAAGGAAAACCTTGAGTGCACGCATATCGCCGACGTGACGGATACAGAGAGGATGCGGATGCACTGGCGGGGAAAATGCATCGCAGACATACCAAGAGAATTTTTGAATACCAACGGCATCAAACAGCACGCCATCATCAGGGTATCAAAACAAAAGGAAACGGCTGCTCCCATCCAGGCAGGGGACTTGCAGCGCCTGTGGCTGGACAACCTATCCTCACTGAACGTCTGCTCGCAGGCGGGGCTGCGCGAGCGCTTCGACGGCAGCATCGGAGCGGGCACTGTGCTGATGCCTCACGGCGGCAGGAAGCAGGCCACGCCCGTCCAAGCCATGGCTGCCAAGTTGCCGGCGGAAGGGGAAACCGATTCTGCTACGCTGATGGCGTGGGGATTCGACCCGTATCTTTGCCAGAAAGATCCCTATATCGGCGCGGCGTACGCCATTACGGACGCGCTTTGCAAGATAACCGCCTCAGGCGGGGACTATAAAAAATGCCGGCTGACGCTGCAGGAATACTTCGAGAAACTCGGGGACGACCCCGAAAAATGGGCCAAGCCCTTCCTCGCCCTTCTTGGCGCGTGGAAAGCCCAGAGAGAATTTGCAACGCCTGCCATAGGCGGGAAAGACAGCATGTCAGGCACATTCAAAGACCTTTCGGTACCGCCGACGCTCGTGGCCTTTGCGCTGTGCGTGGCGGATGCCAGGGAGATCATCTCGCCCGAATTCAAAAACGAAGGCAATACAATTTGCCATATCCCTGCCCCGAAAGACAGGGACGGGATGCCACAGTTCGGTGTGCTGAAAAAGATATATGATGCTGTCCGCAAACTGATAAAAAAAGGAGAGATCGTTTCTGCATGGGCAGTGGGGCAGGGAGGCATTGCAGCAGGAATATCCAAGATGTGCTTTGGGAACGGCCTCGGTTTTGAGAGTGGAGCCCATCTGACAGTTGACGAGCTTTTTGCCCCTGAATACGGCTCGCTTCTGCTCGAGATCAAGGCGGGAAGCGGCGCTGCCCAAACCATCGCTTCTATCGGCGGAAGGGCGATAGGACTGGTCAGTGCAAAGCCCGCCATCAGGATCGGTTCCGAAGAGATCGGATTGAACCATGCCTATAAAGCGTGGGAGAAACCCCTTGAAGGCGTATTCCGAACGAAAACGGGCAGGGCGGAAGGAAGCGGGCAGGCGCGCTGCTATACGAAACGCAGCACAAAATCCGCCGTATGCAGCCTTGCCAAACCAAGAGTGGTCATAACGGTCTTTCCGGGGACAAATACCGAATATGACAGCGCAGCAGCTTTTGAAAAAGCGGGAGCCATCGCCCAGATTGTACTCATACGAAACCTTTCGGCAGGCGACATCGAGCAGTCTATCACCCAGCTGAAAAAGACGATAGATGGCGCGCAGATAGTGATGATCCCCGGCGGCTTCTCGGCCGGAGACGAGCCGGACGGGAGCGGCAAATTCATCACCGCAGTATTCCGCAACCCGATGATATCCGACGCGGTCTATGAATTGCTCAATACGCGGGATGGGCTGATGCTGGGCATCTGCAACGGCTTCCAGGCGCTCATCAAACTGGGGCTGGTACCCTACGGCGATATCCGCGACATGAAGAATGACAGCCCGACGCTCACATACAACAGCATAGGGAGGCACGTCTCGCGGATCGTGAGGACGCGTGTGACCTCTGTGCTCTCTCCCTGGCTCTCCGAAGCGGGGTGCGGGGAAACATACCTCGTGCCCGTTTCCCACGGCGAGGGGCGGTTCATCGCAACGGAGGAAGAGATACGGCGGCTCTTTGAAAACGGGCAGGTGGCTACGCAGTATGCGGATTTTGACGGCAGACCCTCTCTGGACTGCGCGCACAACCCCAACGGCTCTATGTACGCCATTGAAGGCATCACCAGCCCCGACGGGCGGATATTCGGGAAAATGGGGCACTGCGAGAGGACAGGAAGCAACCTGTATAAAAATGTAGCAGGGAACGATGACATCGGGATATTCTGGGCGGGGGTTAAGTATTTCAGGTGATTGGCATAACGAAAGTAAATAATATTAACTGCTAATAAACGAAAACATGGGGTAAGCCCCATGTTTTCTTCGTATTTTATGGAATTATGAGCTCTTTCCGTTCAGCATACGGACACGGATGACACCCTCGATCGTGGAAAGCCCCTTTATCACTTCTTCATCCACAGGGTCGTCCAGGTCCAGCACCGTATAGGCGACATTGCCGCGGGACTTATTGATCATGTCTGCGATATTGATTTTCTTGGTAGCGAGGACGGCCGTTATCTGCCCCACCATGTTGGTCACATTCGCATGGATGAGCGTGATGCGGTAGCAGTCCGAAAAGGACATCTCGCAATCGGGAAGATTCACGCTGTTTTTGATGTTGCCGTACTGCAAATAATCGTTCAGCTGGCGGGCAGCCATGATAGCGCAGTTCTCCTCGGATTCGGGGGTGGAGGCGCCAAGATGCGGGATGTTTATGACGTTCTTCTGCCCCAGGACCTCGTTATTGGGAAAATCCGTGATGTATTTAGCCAGGATGCCATCTTCCAGCGCCTTCAAAACAGCCGCGCTGTCCACGAGCTCCCCGCGCGCGAAATTCAGAAGCACAGCACCCTTTTTCATACGTGCAAAAAGGGCGGCATTGAAAAAGCCCTTTGTCTTTTCCATCAGGGGCACATGGATGGAGATAAAGTCGCAGTTCTCGACAAGGGATTCAAGGTTCATCGCTCTGTGTATGTCCTTCGAAAGCCGCCACGCCGATTCGACGGAGATGAAGGGGTCATACCCGAAAACCTCCATGCCCAGTGCGCGCGCGTCATTTGCAACCATGGCTCCGATAGCGCCCAAGCCCACGACACCGAGCTTTTTGCCGCTTATTTCGGGGCCTACGAACTGGGCTTTGCCCCCCTCTACACCCTTTGCCACGTCTTCACCCGTATCTTTGAGCTGCATCGCCCAATTGACGGCTTCCACGATGTTCCGGGAAGCGATCAGCATGCCGGCAATGACCAGCTCCTTGACCGCGTTGGCGTTCGCGCCGGGGGTATTGAATACTACGATGCCCGATGATGTGCATTTTTCTACAGGGATATTATTCACCCCTGCACCCGCGCGGGCGATGGCGAGCATATTCTCCGGCAGCTCGAGCTCGTGGCAGTTGAAGCTGCGCACAAGGAGCGCGTCTGCGCCTGAGGGGTCCTTGGAAATGGAGTAAATATCCTTGGAAAGGTATTCGTAGATCGCATTTGAGATGCTATTTAAAGTGGCTATCTTAAAATTCATTTTTCATACCTCGCTTTAACTTCAGGCGTTTTGCGCCTCAAATTCTTTCATGAAGCCAACAAGGGCTTTCACGCCTTCCACAGGCATGGCGTTATATATACTTGCGCGCATGCCGCCGACGCTCCGGTGCCCCTTCAGGTTCACGAACCCTTTGGCGGCGGCCTCCTTGACGAATCTATCGTTCAGCTCATCATTTGGCAGAACGAATGTGATATTCATCAGGGAACGGTCTTTCTTATTGGCAGTCCCCTTGAAGAGCTTTGATTCATCCAGGAAGCCGTAAAGCAGCCCGGCTTTATGCTCATTGATCTTTTGCATTTCCTTCACGCCGCCGATGCCCTGCAACCATTCGAAAACCAGCTGTGCGATATAGATGGAAAATGTCGGCGGGGTATTATACATGGAGCCGTTATCGGCATGTATCTTGTAATTTAACATCACGGGCACGCTTGCGCCTGCTTTGCCTATCAGGTCTTCGCGGATTATGACTACGACCAGGCCGGCGGGGCCGATATTTTTCTGGGCGCCCGCGTAAATGAGGCCGAATTTACTTACATCGAAAACCTCGGACAGGATATTCGAAGACATGTCCGCTACAAGGGGCACGCTGCCCGTATCGGGGAACTTGGTATAGCGTATACCGAAGATGGTCTCATTGGAGGTGATATGGAAGTAATCTGCATTCTTATTGAAAAGCGAGCTGTCCAGCACGGGTACATAACTGTAGTTCCTGTCCTCGGAAGAGCCGACCACATTGACCTTCGTGAAACGGGAGCCCTCCTTGATGGCGGCCTTTGCCCAGGAACCGGTGCAAACGTAATCAGCGGCGCCCTCTGCGGAAGAAAGGTTCAGCGGCACCATGGAAAACTGGAGCGAAGCGCCTCCCTGAAGGAACAAGACCTTATAATTTTCGGGCACGTTCATCAGGGAGCGGAGGCGGGACTCAGCATCGCCTATGATGTCCTCGAACATCTTGGAGCGGTGGCTCATCTCCATCACGGACATGCCGTGCCCCTCGTGTTCGAGCATCTGGCGTGCTGCCTTTTCAAGGACCGGTTCGGGTAAAACCGCCGGCCCTGCTGCAAAATTATAAACCCTGCTCATCATGATACCTCCTTAGATGATGAAAATAAAATATGATAAAATATAAAACGGCACTATTAAGGGGAAAAGGGAAAATTCCAATCTGGACTCATACGTCATTTCAATCAATTATAGTACATCGGAAAAGAACATGCAACACAGGCATTCCGTTCCTGCAGAAAGGACTTTTTATACATAAACAATATCCGTATGCTGAAATGAAAAACAGTTGGAGATTATGGACAAAAGGGGTACAATTTCATTATGAGAGGGGGCATGAGCGCATGGACCTTTTTGATGCTGCGGCAAAGAAACTGGCGCCACTGGCGGACAGGATGCGCCCGAGGACGCTGGATGAATTTTTCGGGCAGGAGCACCTGGTCGGCGAAGGGAAGATGCTTCGCCGCGCCATCATGGCAGACCAGCTGACCAGCTCCATATTTTACGGGCCGCCGGGCACAGGGAAGACCGCGCTTGCGCATATCATCGCCAACGTAACAAAAAGCGCGTTCATCAAGCTCAATGCCGTCACCAGCGGCGTCAAGGAAGTGCGGGAGATAATAGAGCAGGCGGATACGCAGTTGAAGCTCTACGGCGCACATACGTACCTGCTTCTGGACGAGTGCCACAGGTGGAACAAAGCGCAGAGCGACAGCATCCTGCCCGCGATAGAAAAAGGGATCATCCGCTTCATCGGCTCCACTACGGAAAACCCGATGCTGACGATGACGGGCGCCATCGTCAGCCGCTGCCGGATATTTGAATTCATGCCGCTGGATAAGGAAGATATAAAAAAGATCATGCGCGCGGCGCTATGCGACAGGGAACGCGGGCTTGGGGCCTTACCCATTGACATCGGCGAAGACGCCATGGAATTCGTTGCAGCGATGGCTAACGGGGATGCGCGGGCGGCACTCAACGCTCTGGAACTGGCGGCGCTGACCACGCGGCCGGGGGAGGGCGGCAGGATACGCATCGGCATGGACGCGGCGGAGGAAAGCATGCAGAAACGCCAGCTCCAGTGCGACGAACAGCAATATTATGATATGCTCAGCGCATTCTGCAAATCCCTTCGCGGCTCGGACCCGGATGCGGCGATGCACTGGTTTGCACGGCTGGCATACTCGGGCGTAGACCCCAGGATCATCGCGCGGCGGCTGATCGCCCACGCAAGCGAAGACGTGGGGCTGGCCAACCCGATGGCTATGCTGGCCGCAGTGGCTGCGGCGCAGGCGGTGGAATTCATCGGGATGCCCGAAGCGCGGCTGCCGCTGACGCAGGCGATAATCACCATATGCGAATCGCCCAAGTCCAACTCGGTGGTGGAAGCGGTCGGCGGGGCTTTCTCAGACGTGGAAAATATGGTAATGGAGCCGGTACCAATGCACCTCCGCGATACGAGCTACAGCGGCGCGGGGAAGCTGGGCTACGGGAAAGGGTATAAATACCCTCACGACTATGAGGGGCACTATGTAGAGCAGGAATATATGCCGCCAGGTATGAAAGGGCGCGTTTACTACCGCCCGGGCAATGAGGGCTATGAGGCGGAGATAAAGAAGATGAGGGAAAAGAGGGAGAAAAAAGGAAAACCTGATTAAATGTCAAATACTTAATATCAAATACGAATACGAATAAGTATAGGGAATGCAGGTAAATGTATTTGACAACGCGGGGAAGATTTGTTTTAATTGACTAAAGGAATTTTTAGTAAAAAAATTATTATATGAGGGGGCCTGGATCGTGATAACTGCGGCATTTGTCCTTGGGATCGTGGCCTGCGCGTACATGGTTTTCGGATGGTGGGTCTACGCTGCGATAATGGGCGGCGTCATTGCTTTGATCGGCATCATTTTTGTGATCATAAAACAGAACGAATTGAAAGGCGCGGAGGATAAGCCCGAAGGACAGAAAAAAATGCTGACTGCCGCCATGGTGCTCAATATCGTCGGGTTTTCTTTGAATGCTTTGATCGTTGCGATGACCTACCTCCCCCAGTATATCGGCGGTATGCCGAGTTCATGCATCCCGTATATTTAATGAGGCGGAAAACATAGATGGCGATAAGAGACCTGTAGGAGGGTTCTTTTTCGCGCTTCCTGCAAACGCTTTACAAAAGGGAAGCATTCTAATATAATATTTTACAGTAATAAGAAAGCGATGAAGGGGACGAGTAGGCGCAGGATACGGCGTTCAAAGCGAGCGGGGGAAGGTGGAAGCCTCGCAAAGCCTAAGCGCGCGAAAATCACCCCGTGAGCGCCCTGCCGAAGATGGTTTTCAAGTAGGCGGAGACGTTAGACCCCACGTTAAAGGGTTTTTGAGATGGCGGAAGCATTAAATAGATTTTTCCGCTAAATTAGGTGGTACCGCGTGAAAGGGATGCCCTTTTTCGCCCTATAGGGTTGAAGAGGGGCTTCATTTTTTCCGGCTGCCCGGGATGTCCTGCTACTGTGTTAAAACTCCGCTTTGTCCTTCAACGTAGCCTCCGGCTACGCCTCACTCCAAATGCTCGTTTTGCCTTGTATCAGGCCACCCCGGATTGCCGGAACAGAGGTTAGGACCTGAGGAATACACCATTACCGGCTGCATTGGGAATACCCTGCTGCTGTGTTGCGGCTGCGGTTAGACGCTCAACGTAGCGCTGCTACGCCTCGCTCCCAATCCTATGCCGCGCCTTGTATCAGGCTACCCCGGATTACCGGAACAGAGGTTAGGACTAGCATGATAGATAAACCATATTGCACGTAAAGTTTACAGGATTCAAACACAGCAGGGCACCATTGGAGGAAGAATGATGTACAAAAAAGTATCCACCGAGCTGTCCTTTGCTTCGCGTGAAGAGAACGTATTGAAATTCTGGCGTGAAAACCGGATCTTCGAAAAGAGCGTTGCAAAGAATGAAAAAAACGAGCCCTATACGTTTTATGACGGGCCGCCTACGGCCAACGGCAAGCCGCATATCGGACACGTGCTGACGCGCTGCATAAAAGACCTTTTCCCAAGGTATAAGGCAATGCAGGGCTACGATGTGCTGCGCAAAGCGGGCTGGGACACGCACGGGCTGCCTGTGGAGCTGGAAGTGGAAAAGGCGCTGGGGCTGGACGGTAAGGGCGAGATAGAGAAATACGGCGTGGAACCCTTTATTGCGGAATGCAAAAAGAGCGTGTGGAGATATCTTGGCGAATGGGAGAAGATGAGCGAGCGCGTGGGATACTGGGTGGATATGGACAAGCCCTATATAACCTATGATAACGACTACATCGAATCCGTCTGGTGGTCGCTCAAAAAGATATGGGAAAAAGGGCTGCTCTATAAAGGGCATAAAGTGGTACCCTACTGCCCGCGTTGCGGTACGGCGCTCTCCTCACACGAAGTAGCACAGGGATACGAGCTGGTAAGTGACCCCAGCATCTTTATCAGGTTCAAGCTAAAGCACGAGGATGGGTACCTTCTTGCATGGACGACCACGCCCTGGACACTGCTCTCTAACGTGGCGCTGACAGTGAACGCAGAAAAAGAATACGCCAGGGTGGAGCATAAGGGGGAGACCCTCATCCTGGCAAAAGCGCTTCTGGATGCAGTGCTTGGGGAAGCCAGCTATAAAATATCAAAAACATTCAAAGGCAAAGAGCTTTCCGGCATGGAATACGAGCCGCTCTACCCGCCGGTGCATCCGCCCAAAGAAAAGGGCTGGTACGTGGTCTGCGACGACTACGTGACGCTGGAAGACGGCACGGGCATCGTGCACACGGCGCCCGCATTCGGCGAGGACGATGCGAAAACAGGGCAGAAATACAAGCTGCCTTTTATACAGGTTGTTGACCCGCGCGGGAGATTCACCGATGAAACGCCCTGGGCGGGGAAATTCGTCAAGGACGCTGACCCTCTCATCATAGAAGACCTCTCCGCTCGAGGCCTGCTTTTCGCCCAAAAGGTCTACGAGCATAACTACCCATTTTGCTGGCGATGCGAAACGCCCCTACTGTACTACGCACGCAAGGCCTGGTTCATCAGGATGACGGCGGTGCGGGATGAACTCATCCGCAACAACCGGAGCGTAAACTGGCTGCCCGAAACGATAAAGGAAGGCCGCATGGGCAACTTCCTTGAAAACGTCATAGACTGGGGGCTCTCCCGCGAGAGGTACTGGGGCACGCCGCTTCCCGTGTGGGAATGCGGCTGCGGGAACGTGCACGCCGTCGGCTCGATAAAAGAGCTTCGTGAACTGGGCGAAAACGTGCCCGAAAACATAGAGCTGCACAAGCCATATATAGACAGGGTCGAATTGATCTGCCAGAAATGCGGCGGGAAAATGAAGCGCGTGCCCGAAGTCATTGACTGCTGGTACGACAGCGGCTCCATGCCGTTTGCGCAGTGGCATTACCCGTTTGAAAATGGTGAGGAATTCAAAAAAAGGTTCCCCGCGCACTTCATCAGCGAAGCGATAGACCAGACAAGGGGATGGTTCTATACGCTGCTGGCCATCTCCACGTGCCTTTTCGGCGGCACGCCTTTCCTAAACTGCATCGTGCTCGGGCATGTGCAGGACAGGGAAGGAAGGAAGATGAGCAAGCGCCTGGGGAACGTGATTGACCCTTGGCCGGTGCTCCAAAAGCAGGGGGCGGATGCGGTGCGCTGGTATTTCTACTCGGCCAGCTCGCCCTGGCTGCCCAACCGCTTTTACGAGGATGCCGTATCTGAAGTGCAGAGGAAATTCATGGGCACGCTCTGGAACACCTACGCTTTCTTTGTGCTTTACGCCAATATAGATTCTTTCAGCCCGAAGGGGCTGAAACCGGATAAAGAAACGCTCTGCGTGATGGACAGGTGGATATTATCCCGCCTGCACTCATTGATCGGAAAAGTCCGGGAGCACCTTGACGCCTACCATATCACCGAGCCGGCGCGCGAAATAGAAAAATTCGTAGAAGAACTTTCCAACTGGTACGTGCGGCGGGGACGCGAGAGGTACTGGGCAGGCGGCATGGGAAAGGACAAGCAGGACGCCTACCTGACGCTCTACACTGTCCTTGAGACCCTGACGCGGCTGACAGCACCATTTGTCCCTTTTATATCCGAAGAGATATACCAGAACCTCGTACGGAGCGTGGACAAAGACGCGCCCGAGAGCGTACACCTGTGCTCCTATCCCGAGCAAGATAGAACATTTATTGATGTAGAACTGGAAAAATATATGGATATTACATACCAA
The DNA here is from genome assembly GCA_030691525.1 of Bacillota bacterium. GTDB lineage: Bacteria > Bacillota > Clostridia > Christensenellales > JAEXRW01 > JAUYED01. The sequence goes on from JAUYED010000105.1 coordinate 12,446, forward strand.
GCTGTAGCGCTTGGACGTGGATGCAGGAACATGGCTAATATTAAGAACAGGCAACCGCTTTCAAAGATTCATATATCTTCAAGGAGTGATATTCCACAACTGCCCGAGATGTTTCTCAATATAATCCGGGAAGAGTTGAATGTCAAAGAAGTTGATTATACGGACTACGCAGATAGGTATATTGATTACTTCGTTAAACCGAACTTAAAAACTGTGGGACCAAAATACGGGAAACTTTTGCCCGCCATAAAGAAGTATCTTGAAACAGCCGATGGAAAAGATGTTAAAGATTCATTGGTTAGAGGTGTTTACGAATTTAAGCTTGAAAATACCATTATTAGTTTAAGACCTGAGGATTTATTTATTGAAAGCAAACCAAAAGAAGGATACATTAATGCTTATGATGCAGGCGTTGTTGTCATACTTGAAGGGACATTGACAGAATCGCTCATTGAAGAGGGCTTCGTCAACGAGATCATCAGCAAGGTGCAGACCATGAGGAAGGAAGCAGGCTTCGAGGTCACAAACCATATCGCCCTGTTCCACTGCGGGAATGAAACCATTTCCGGCGTTATCGAACGGAACAAGCAGGATATCGCCAAAGCGGTGCTCGCAGACAGGGTGGAAGCAGGCTGCGGGAATGGCTACAAGAAAGAGTGGGAAATCAACGGGGAAAAGGGCGTCTGCCTCGTTGTGGAAAAGCTTTAAGGCATGGAGGAAGAAAATGAAAACGGCAAACTGGCGGGACTTTGAAATACTGGACGCCGGGGACGGGGAAAAACTGGAACGGTGGGGAGGATATATCCTCGCGCGCCCCGACCCGCAGGCCATCTGGCCCAAGCGGGACAAAAAGGCGTGGGAAAACGCGCACGCCAGCTACCAGCGCAGCCCCGACGGCGGAGGCGCGTGGGAATTCCATAAACAGCTGCCGGAGCGCTGGGAGATCGGCTACGGGAAGCTCCGCTTCATCGTCAAACCTACAGGGTTCAAGCACATGGGGCTTTTCCCGGAGCAGGCGGTGAACTGGGAGTACCTGATGAGCGCGGTCAAAAAAAGCGGCGGGCGTGCCAGGGTGCTGAACCTCTTTGCATATACCGGCGGAGCCACGGCGGCGTGTGCCCTTGCCGGCGCCGAAGTGGTGCACGTAGACGCGGCCAAGGGGATGGTGGCATGGGCAAAGGACAACCTTGCAAAAAGCGGCCTCCAGAATGCGCCGGTACGCTACCTGGTGGACGATGTATTGAAATTTGTCCAGAGGGAAAAGAGGCGGGGCAACGCCTACGAAGGCATCATCATGGACCCGCCGAGCTTCGGACGGGGGCCGGGAGGGCAGGTATGGCACCTGGAGGAAGGGCTTTACCCTCTGGTGGAGGAATGCGCGGGGCTTTTATCTTCAAGCCCGGTATTCTTCCTGCTGAATTCATATACGGCAGGTCTTGCCCCCGGTGTGCTTGAAACGATATTAAGTATGGCTGTACGGAGCCGCCTGGGCGGCTATGTGGATTCCTACGAGCTGGGGCTGCCTATCAGGAGCATGGAAGGCGCAAAGCTCCCCTGCGGGGCCAGCGGGCTGTGGGAAGCAAAAGCTTTGTGAGGGGGGCTTCTTGACAAACATGAAGTTTGTCAGCCGCCCCCCTTCCCAGACCTCCCCCCAGCATTTGGCCTGCTAACTCCGGCAGGCCAAATAAAGGTGTCAAATCCACCGCACATGTCGCTGGATTTGACGGATTAGGATTAATATACAAATAGCGTCAGGTAGGATGGTGCTTTTAGTTCGAATACCGGCTCAGGTTGGTGCAATTCGCTGTCACCATCCAATCTGTCGCATCAAAATTTGGGCACATGCATCTGATAAGGGATTTATATGAAACCAAACATATTATACGAGGACAATCATATAATCGTAGCCGTCAAGCCGCAGAACGTGCCCAGCATGCCGGACGCCTCGGGCGATATGGACATGCTCACGGCGGTCAAATCTTACGTTAAAGAGAAATACGGTAAGCCGGGCGAGGCATTCATCGGCCTCGTTCACCGGCTGGACAGGCCCACGGGGGGTTTGATGGTCTTTGCCCGCACATCCAAAGCGGCGGCGCGGCTTTCAAAACAGTTCTCCGAGAAAACGGCGGTAAAAGAATACCTTGCGGTACTTCGGGGCTCGCTACCCGAAAAAGAAGGGGTGCTGACTTCCCGTCTCGTCAAAGACGAAGAAGAGAACATCACGCGGGTTGCTGGCGGAGAAGAAGGCAAAACGGCTCAGCTGGAATACAAAGTCCTACGCGAAAAAGAAGGGATGACGCTTGTCCGGATACGCCTTTTGACGGGGCGTGGGCACCAGATCCGGGTGCAGTTCGCGGAAACAGGACACCCTGTCGTGGGGGACATGAAATACGGGAAAAACGAAAAAAAAGGAAACCTGATGCTCTGGGCAAGCCATCTGGAGATAGAGCACCCGACGAAGAAGGAAAGGATGGCATTCACCTCCGAGCCGCCGGATTCGGGGCTGTGGGGGGAGATGATTACTGCCCTATCATGCCCCTGACTATAGCCAGCTCCTGTTCAGCCTTTTCGGGAAACTGCCAGCGGTTCGTAGTGATGCGTCGGGTATTGAGGTACTTTAGAAGGCTGGCGTCGTTGAAATAGAATTGCAGCCGTGTCGCCCATAATGCCTGGTAATGCGACTTGTACTTTTTATTCAGCGTCCAGTTGCCGTATTTGTCATCGCCGAGCAAAGGGTGGCCGATATACGCCAGGTGGGCGCGTATCTGATGCGTGCGCCCCGATACCAGTTCCACTTCGAGAAGGGTTATCACCCCGTTGCCGCAGATAGTCCTATACCGCGTGCAGATGGGGACGGCGCCCTTGACCGGCTTGCCGGTGATTTTTACCTTTGCAGCGATAGCGTCCTTTTTCAGGTAGTGATTCAGCTCAGCGCTGTGCCGCTCGGGCGTACCTTTGACGATGCAATGGTAAAACTTCTTCACGCGCCGCTCTTTGAACGCCTCAAGCACTTCATCCAAAACCTCCGGCGTTTTGGCAAAAACGGTGAGGCCGCCGGTGAAATGATCCAGCCGGTGGCAGGGGGCGGCTGCGAAGTCCAGCCCCGGCGCATATTCTTTTTTCCCTATAAGGTACTCAAGCACTAAAGAAGTCAGGTTTTCTGAACCATCCTCCCTGTCATCCGTGACGGAAATGCCTGCGCTTTTGTTTACTACTAAAATATTCGGGTCTTCATACGCGATGTCCAACACGGTTGCTCCCAAATTTGATATGCCCCCCAATTTATATTTATTTCGCCTCGTGGCGTTCCACTTCGAAACGGAAAAGGTCTACGCTCTCATCCGGCGATATGCCTGCTTTCCGCCTGGCGATAACGATCTGCTGCTCGGGCGTGTCCACACCTTCAAGCGCTGGCAGGAGCAGGCCGCGCCGCCTTCCGCTTTCTACTATGACGCCGTATTTTTGCGCATCAAGCCCGGATACGCCCTGCACTTTTTCGGCGGGGTGCAGGATGTCCACCTTGACATCGAGATCGGCAAGCTCGTATTCAGACACCGGCTCAAAGCGCGGGTCCTCGCTCGCCGCTTCTATCGCGCTGTTTATTATCTCATGCGCAAGGTCATGCTGTGTGGCGGATATAGTGCCGATGCAGCCGCGAAGCTCGCCGCCCTCGTGAAGGGACACGAAAGCACCCGCTTTCTCATTCTCTACGCGGGAGATGAATGATGCGGAAACATTCCGCTTGTATGCAGACCAGTCGAGATTTTCTCCGCTGCGTACGAAAGTTTCAACGGCGGCGCGGGCAAGACGGATGTACTCATCCACTTTTCCGGCAGCCCCTTTCCTCTTGGCTGTAGACCCATCACGCCATTTTTCAAGGTAACTTTCCCTGCGCCCGCATGCCTCCGCATGGGCGCACATATACCCGACGCCAAAGGGGGATTCGCAGGAAAAAACTTCAGTGCGGATGCCGTGGGAGTCCAGCGCGCCAAGCGCGATGCAGAAAGAATTGAGGCCGCACTGCTGCGCAGGCTCATATACTGAGCTTGGCATATCCACGATGGCGGGAACGTCCGCGCGCTTCATCGCGTCTGCGATAGCGGCATCAAAAACGGCATAGGGGCTGCCCTGCGGCGGAGGCCCCTCGCGCTCAAAAGAGTGGGCAAGGTCTCCGCTGGAAAGTATGAGCGTTTTCCTGCCCAGCGCGTGGACAGCGCGGGCGATGGCTGCCCCGACGGCATAGAGGTCCCTGTGCGGCAATGCTCCGGGCGTGATATGCACTATCCTGTATCCCGGATATTTTTTATCTATGAAATACATGGGCACCATGCAGCCGTGGTCGAGCGAAGCCCTGACGCCGTACCTTGCAGCTTCTGCATGCCCCAGCCGCATGCAGGGAAGGCCTGCGCCTGCTATCTGCCCTGTTATCTCATTCGTCAGCTCTATATCCACCTGCTTTTCAAAGCGCACGCTCTGCGCCCCGAAATCCGAAAAATCCCCTGAGAGCGATTCTTCGTTCAGGATACATACAGCGCTGCGGAACATGTTGCCGTGCGGGGTGATGTATATAATAGTTTCAGGCGCTTCCTGCGCGGCGATGGACGCCAGCTTCGCCATGCCCGAGAGCGTGGCTGCAGCTTCTTTCTCCCGCCCCCTGCCCACTTCACCAAGAAGTATGGGCGGATGGGGGGCGAAGAGGATATTCATCTGCTCATGCACTCTTTGTTCAGCTCCTTTCAAACATTGCCCACATGGACGCGGGACAACTTTGTTTTTGCCAGCTTGGCTGCCGACAGAAGGAAAGAAAGCTCCGTGGGCGGCTCATGATACTTGTACCGGGGAAAGTACCGGCTGATATGGAAGGGGATGTCCCTGTCCACCGAGGCGATGAAATCGGCGGCTTTCTGCACCTGCTCCAGATCGGCGGATATGCCGGGCACCGCAAGATACGTCACCTCTACGTGCGCCGCAGCGGCGGCTATGCGGATGGTATCCTGCACCGTGGAAAGGAACCCTCCCAGGAAGCGGTATTTTTTTTCATCCATTGTCTTCAGGTCTATATTCAGCGCGTCTATATGGGGAAGAAGCAGACGCAGCGGTTCTTCATTGATGAGCCCGTTGGTCACCATGATGTTTTTGACGCCGGCATTATGCGCGAGGCGGGCGGTATCGTAAACATACTCGTAGTATATAGCTGGTTCGTTATATGTGTAGGATATCGAGGGGTAGCCGCCCGACAGAGCCATGGCGACCAGCGACTCGGGCGGGCAATACTTGGCTGGAGGACGCCCAAAGGAAATATCGCTATTCTGGCAGAAGGGGCAGCGCATGTTGCAGCCGAAAGTGCCTACTGAAAGTGTCCTCGTCCCCGGCATGAAATAAAAAAGCGGCTTTTTTTCTACGGGGTCGTCATTGATGGATGTCAGCATGCCGTAATTGGCAGAAATCAACTGCCCGCCGTGGTTTTCCCGCACGCCGCAGTAACCCTGCTGACCGTCTGAAATGATGCACAAATGAGGACAGAGCCGGCAGTGGACCCTGCCTTCCTTTTCATCAAAGAACATCGCCTTGTGCGCCGAATCGCTCATAAAAAGCCCTCCGTCATTATTTTATACCAATCGGCCAAAACAAACAATTTCTGATATTGGAAGTTGAACATGGCGCCGTATTGGGTGTAGAATGGATAAAAGCACAAAATGAAGATTGTGAGGGGAAAAAAATGGACAACCCTTACGGAAGGACCGTATTGATCACGGGAGCTTCTTCAGGCATCGGGCGTGCCACCGCGCTTGCGCTGTGCGAAAAAGGTTTCCGCGTCTACGGCACGTCCCGGTCCGAAAGGCGGGAAATGGAAAAGAAATGCGGCGAAGGGTCCATTAAAATGCTCAAAATGGACGTGCTGGATGAAAAATCTATCAAGGCCGCCGTTGACCATGTCGTTTCCCGTGAAGGGAGCATAGATATCCTGATAAACAATGCCGGCTGGGGCGTGGCGGGCTCCGTGGAAGATATTTCGGCTGAAGAAGCCCGGCGGCAGATGGACGTCAATTTCATGGGCGCGGCGCTTGTCATAAAACACATCCTCCCCATCATGCGCGAAAAGCGAAAAGGGCTGATAATCAACGTCAGTTCTGTGGGCGGATACATATGGCTTCCCTTCCAGGCGTACTACTCGGCGTCCAAGAGCGCGCTCGAGGCCCTCAGCGAAGCGCTTCATATAGAGCTCAAGCCGTTCAATATACGCGTATCCATCGTAGAGCCGACGGATACGAAAACCGGCTTCACCGAAGCAAGGGCAGTCGCCAAAGCCGCCCTTGAAAACGATGCATATAAAGAAGAATTCGCCCGCTCGCTGAAAAAAATGGCGCAGTTCGAGCAGAACGGGCAGGAGCCCGCCGAAGTGGCCAAACAGATCATCGCAATAATAAAAAAGAAAAAGCCGCCCATCAGGCGTCCTGTAGGCCTGGACAGCAAACTGCTTCTCGTTATGAAACGGCTGCTTCCCTCCAGGTGGGTGATCGCCGCGGTCGGCAGGTTTTACATGCCCGGCCCGCCTGAGAAAAAAACCGGCTCAAAACCGGCCTGATAATGCCTTCTGCGGCAGCGCGGGAATCCGGCGAAAACCGGCGGCCTTTGATTTAAGGGGAATAGGATGAAACATATATTCTGGAAGATTTACGCGGTCATCATCGGGGTGATGCTGGCTTATGGTTTTATCGGCATGCCGCTGAACAGCGTGTTCAGATGGGTTGATTTTGCCATGTTCATCATCGCGCTGACAGGGCTCATAATGTTCGCTTTTTTAAAGAAATTCCTTATCAAGCCCTTTTGGGCTTTCTACGGCATAGCGTTTGTAGGATGGATGGTATATTCCTACGGCTTCTCACCTGATGCGGTGAAAGCCGACGAGATCATCTATGCCGTTATGGACATAGCGATTTTCGCTCCCATGGTCGTTTCGCTTTTCCTTTACGGCTTCGGCGCCAAATATATCTGGCAAGCGCCGGAGAAGAATGAGGACGGCAAGAAAGACGATAATAATAACATAAGCGGAGAATAAATGTTGGGGAGCTTATTGAGAGGTATTTAAACGATTATTAAGCGGTTATAGAGCAGTTACGAGCAGCAGGGGAGATTTGAGGTTTGCGGACAGACAAAAAAGGATGGTTTTGCTGCCATCCTTTTTTTATATCAGTTAATTATGGTTCAATTTACTTGCCTGCCTGCTCCACGGCTACTGCGACGGCCACTGTGGCGCCCACCATGGGGTTGTTGCCCATGCCGATGAGCCCCATCATCTCCACGTGGGCGGGTACCGAGGATGAGCCGGCAAACTGCGCATCGCTGTGCATCCTGCCCATGGTATCGGTCATTCCGTAGGAAGCCGGGCCTGCCGCCATGTTGTCGGGATGCAGCGTGCGCCCTGTACCGCCGCCCGATGCGACGGAGAAATATTTTTTGCCGTTTTCCACCGCCCACTTTTTATAGGTGCCGGCGACAGGGTGCTGGAACCTTGTGGGATTGGTGGAATTGCCCGTGATGGAAACGTCCACGCCTTCATGGACCATGATGGCGACGCCTTCGGTGACATCATCTGCGCCGTAGCACTTCACCTTGGCGCGTTCTGCGCTTGAAAACGGGCGCTCATAAACTATCTTCAGTTCGCAAGTGCTGTAGTCCAGCTCTGTTTCTACATATGTGAAGCCGTTGACGCGCGAGATGATATATGCAGCGTCCTTGCCCAGCCCATTCAGGATGACGCGGAGGGGCTTCTTCCTGACCTTGTTGGCGGTACGCGCAATGCCTATGGCGCCTTCCGCTGCGGCAAAGGATTCGTGGCCGGCGAGGAAGCAGAAGCACCCGGTCTCTTCCCGCAGGAGCATCGCCCCGAGGTTGCCGTGGCCCAGCCCTACGCTGCGCTGGTCTGCGACAGAACCGGGGATGCAGAAGGCCTGAAGGCCGATGCCTATGGCTTCGGCGGCCGCGGCTGCGCTTTTTACATTTTTCTTGAAAGCTATCGCCGCGCCAAGGGTATACGCCCACACGGCGTTATCAAAAGCGATGGGCTGTATCTCGCGGACGATTTTTTCCACATCCACGCCCCTGCCGATGCAGGAATCCTTAGCTGCATCCAAACTGGAAAACCCGTATTCCTCCAGACATTTTTCTATCTTGGCTATCCTTCTATCATATCCTTCAAATGCTGCCATTTAATTTATTTGCACCTCACTTCTTGCGCGGGTCTATGACGACGGCTGCTTCTGCGAACCGGCCATATGTGCCCACGTTCTTCTCAAAGGCCTCTTTGGGGTCAACACCTTTTTTGATGGCTTCCATCATCTTGCCGAGGTGCACGAACTTGTAGCCGATGACCTCGCTGCCACTGTCCAGCCCGATCTCCAGCACATAGCCCTCGGCCATCTCCAGATACCTGACCCCCTTGGCGACGGTGCCGTACATGGTGCCTATCTGCGAGCGGAGGCCCTTGCCCAGGTCCTCCAGCCCTGCTCCTATGGGCAGGCCGCCTTCGGAAAAAGCGGTCTGGGAGCGGCCGTAGGCGATCTGCAGGAACAGTTCCCGCATCGCAGTATTGATCGCATCGCAGACGAGGTCTGTATTGAGCGCTTCGAGCACCGTTTTCCCCGGCAGGACTTCAGCTGCCATAGCTGCGGAATGCGTCATGCCTGTGCAGCCGATGGTCTCTATCAGCGCTTCCTGGATGATGCCTTCCTTGACGTTGAGCGTGAGTTTGCATGCGCCCTGCTGGGGTGCGCACCAGCCGACGCCGTGTGTGAGCCCCGAGATATCCTTGATCTCGTAGGACTTGACCCATCTGCCCTCTTCGGGTATGGGGGCGGGGCCGTGCCGGGCGCCTTTTGCCACGCAGATCATGCTCTCGACTTCATGCGAGTATTGCATGGTGACTCCTCCCTGGTTGAAATATTGAAATATATACCCTTTTTATTGGGGGATTTTCAGACTTCTTTGTATTATAACACAACAAACAGGTTCAGTACACCGCCGTTTTATGATATATTATCTTTAATAAGCGTTTCTTGGCAGGGGGTAATCTACAGTGGAAAAAAGATATGCAAAAAGGATGGAAGGGCTAACGGGAAATGTGATAAGGGATATTTTCAAGCTGATAGAAATGCCCGAGATCATCTCCTTTGCGGGCGGGAACCCTTCGCCGGGCACTTTCCCTGTGGAAGACGTTAAAAATATCAGCGCAGAGATTTTGGAGCGCGACGGAAAAAAGATATTGCAGTACGGCGCGACGGAAGGGTACTATCCCCTGCGCGAAACGGTCGCCGGCATGATGGGGAAGATAGGCATCTCCTGCACTGCGGATAATGTGCTCATTACCACCGGCGGCATGCAGGGCATAGACCTCGT
>JAUYED010000134.1 GCA_030691525.1 Bacillota bacterium
GCATCAGGGAGAAGAGGCGGATTGCCACGTTTGTTCGCTCCTTGCAATGACCGGGACGGGGCGTGAAAGAGATTATCGAGCGTTATTAAACGGTTATTAAGTGTCAAGGGAGATATGGGTCATATCTAAAAAGAGGGTTTCCAAACTGCTTGGAAGCCCTCTTACTAAAGGTATCTTAACATTATTTCAGCCCGTCAAACGCTCCTTGCCGGGGTTTTCATCCACAAACCATTTGATTTTGATGCCCAAGGGCTTGCAGATGAGATCGGTTTCGTCTTTGAGTGCTTTCATGGCGGTATCCAGATTGGCTGCCATTTCAGGATTGGGCAGCTTATTGAGCGGGTCGTTGATGATTTCCGTTGCTTGAGCGAGCAGCGCTTCGGTTTCGGCTATCTTGGTATTGAGCAGGCCTTTTTGTTCGGGAGTGAGCTTCTGCTCCTCGGGCAGGCGGGCTTCGTCTTCGCTGATAACGGCTTTCACGATCTCCACGTACTTCTGCGCCTGCATCATATTCCACTGCAGCTCGACATAGTCCCACCCGTGCTCGATGTCCTGCTTTACGGTAACGCCGTAAACTTTCTTGAGAAGCTTGACCTTGGCCTCCTGGTCTACGATAAAGAAATTCCAGTTGAAAATATTGGTCAATTTGCCATTGCTGCTTTTGAGAGCATTCGGAGTAATATTGTTTTCATCCAGTTTTGAGCCGAAGACCACCAAAGCGCATATCTGTTCAAAACTAAGGTTTGTATACACCGCGCCTTCCAGCGCTTTGATGATATCGGGCAGCTTTGCCAGTGTACTGTTGGCCTTCATCTGCTTGAATATCGCCATGAGCATGCGTCTTTGCCTGTCCGTCCTGTTGATATCGCCGGACAGGGTAATATTTCTCCTTACACGGCAGTAATCCACGACCTGCTGGCCGTTGAGGTGCTGGAAACCGGGGTTCAATACCCGTCCCTGTATCGTGAAGGTGAAATCCACATCGTACCATACGCCGCCGATGGCATCTACCAAATCTTTCAGCCCCGATATGTCAACAGCGACATAATATTTGATGGGAATGCCGCCCAGAACGCCCTGCACGCTCTTCATGACGTACTTGGGACCATTCTTGTCCAGCCCCCCGCCCCAGTACATGGATGAATTCAGCTTATATATCCCATCAACCTTGTAAATCTTGGCGTAGGTGTCACGTGGGCACGAGATCATATCTACTTTGTTTTTATTGAAATTGATGGCTAAGACCATCATAACATCGGAGTAATAATATTTTTTACGCCAGGTATCCCGCTCTTCGGCGTGGTCCACTCCGATGAGGATGACATTGACTCTTTTTTTCATGAAACTGGTATCTGCCAGCGTAGCGACTTCCTCGTAAGGGTCGGTAGTTGGCGTAGGCGAAGGTGCAGGGGTAACCGAGCTGCTGGCTGGAGAAGGGGCAACCGTAGGCGTCGAGATCGGCGTTGAGTTATCATTGAATGCCATGCCCTGGTTGCAAAACACTACGTAGCTGAAGCGCCCGGCGATGCCGAGACCAAGAGCGAGAAGGATGGCTACAGCAGCGAAAATGATCCGTTTCACGCTGTAGTGCCACCCGCCGAGGGTGAAACCCCAGGGCTTTTTGGCTGGATTTGGACTGCCGGAGGAAGGGCTGGGCGACTTCACCTCAGAATCGTTTTTTTCTTTCATCTATATCACCTGCATATCAAAAATCTACTGAATATTTTTGAAAAGGCTATATTCCATTCCAAACTATTTAACACCTAAACACAGGATTTAACAATAGATTTAACGCATTTTTCTTTTGGAAAAACTCACAACTAAATAATACCACGCTTGCAAGTCACTGCTAAATAATTATTGCCATGATAAACTGGCATTATGCCATTCTATCAACGATATATCCATTGAAGGGGGATCGTTCATACATATTAGACGTGGCGCTTCAGTGTATTGGTTCCCTGAAATGAAAAATTTTATCTGAGCCAAGGGGTTGTCCTAAAAAACCACGTATTTTTTTCGTTGCTTTCCCGTATTTATTACTTAGTGGGCTATACAGCAGAATGCAGGAAGCGAAAGGGGAGTAATGGAAGATGGAAACGCGGAACCCGTACCGTAAGGAACATGGGGCGAGGCCACAGAGAAGAGCGGCAAAGTGGGGCAAGGCGATCGCCTTCCTTGTGATCGCAGGGGGACTTGTTTACCTTTTTGCGGCTACGGCGGCGGGCAAATGGCTGTCGGACAACGTATTCAAGCCGGGGCTGAACGCATTGAGCTGCGCAGGAAGCTCTACTGAAACTACAGCACCGTCCGAAGAGGCGACCGCTGCCGAAGGGAAAAGCGAGCAGATAAAGCAACAGGGGTTTATATACTACTGCATCCAGACGGGCGCATTTTCGCATGAGGAAAACGCAAACGCCGAAGCCCAGTCAGTCAAGCTCAAAGGGGGAGCAGGGTATATATTCTATGATGGAATGTACCGCGTGCTGATTGCTTTTTACGGTTCCTCGGACGATGCCAAAACCGTGAGGGAGCAGCTCAAAACAGAGCAGGGCATGGATACGATGATCTACCAGATGAAAGCGGACGACCTGTCCTTCAAGATCACTGCGAAAGATGACCAGATCGCAGCGCTGAAGGATGCCTTTGCAGCGTATTTTGCCGCGCATGAAGCGGCTGTTGCTGCAAATAGCGACAGCGATACAGGCGGAGCCATAACGCAAGCCACTCAGACCAAGCTCGACGATGCAGCTGGCGCGCTGGACAAGGCCAAGGCAGCGCTGGTCCAATCCTGGGAAGGAAACCACGAGAACAAAGTCTATACCGCCATGATCCAGCTCATTGACGCGGTGCGCGCGGAGATAGGGAGCCTGGCGCTGATGGAGAGCGCCTCGGACGTGCAGGAGAAATCAGCGGTGAAGTATTCGTGCCTTTCCATCGCCGGTGAATATGTGAAATTCATCAAGGAAATCAACGGGATATAGCGGGCTGACGAACACAATTTACAATTCGGGGACGATTGGGAGAGGTTGTAAAGCGGTTATTAAGTGGTTATTAAACGTCAGAGGAGATTTGGGTCATTTCTATAGGGCATTGCCTGCCGGCGGCGGTACTTTTGTACCGGTACAAAAGTACCCAAAACCCCGCTGGGGCAGTACCGCTCCTTTCGTCCCTTCGGGACTCCGGTCGCGCTAAAGCCCCAGACCCCATCGGATATAATACGGGTATGTGAAGCCACCCACCCCTATCCCTCCCGTTGCGGGGCAAGAGGTTGACGGAGTTTTTTTATTTAACGGGAGGGTGGTTTCGGTTTGGGCATCGGCTCAGAATTGGCCTTTCGTCCCCTCGG
>JAUYED010000038.1 GCA_030691525.1 Bacillota bacterium
TTCCAATATGGGCTATGGTTATCGCATCGGCCACGGCTATACCGAGACAGGCATCCTTGCCCTGGTGAAAATCAAAAGGGGAGAGGATGGTAAGGTCGGTATCGTGGATGCAGGATATATGACAACGTACTGCAGCAAGTACAAAAACAAGGTGGGCTATTTGGACAGCCGCGGAAAGACGCGCTACCGTACCATCAAGGCCTATGACATCCTGCCTGCGCAGGATGCGCTCTCGCATCCCGAAAATTACCGCGGCATCAGCAAGACCACGCTCAGGCATTTGACTGTCGCAGCAGCAAACAGCAGGAAAGTTGTCGGGAAATCGGCCGCCAAACTGATGCTTTTCAAACTGAATGAGTACCAGTCTTATCCGTGGCAATAAAAACAATTTATAATTAAGGACCTCTTGACTTCGCTATGACAGGGTAAGCCCTGTTTTTTCGTTTATATTTCGTTCATATATTGATATAATTATAGAAAGCTGAAGATTCATGAAAGGAGACAAGGGCAACGTGTTTTTGCAGTTGCCCGAAAATAATGAAAAAGAAGGCAGGAATACTTATTGCGGCTGTGGCTGTGACGGCAGCGCTGGCTCTGACGCTGACGGGCTGCATCATAATCACCATCCCTTCTATGAGCCCTGCGTCCAGCGGCGCGGCGACGGAGACGCCGTCCACCGCTCCAACACTCGTGCCCCTAACAGTGACGGCACAGACTATAGTGGTAGAGAACGATTACGTGAGCATCAATGCCGAATACCCGGTCATTTCGGGGATGCAGGATACAGCATTCCAGGATAACCTGAACGCATCGGTTCTGGCAGATATGAACGCACGCGTCAGTCAACATGAGAGTGACGCCCAAGCTGCCCATGATGCGGATCCTGCGGGTGGGAAGTTCACGCTGGAGTCACAGATAGGTGTCCACTTCAATGACGGTATGCTGCTGTCCCTTTCCAACCGGTTCTATATTTATACGGGCGGGGCGCATCCAAATCCGGATTCGGAATTCTGCACCGTGCTCAATACCAACTCCGGCAGGCAGCTGGCGATCCTTGACCTCTTCACTGACAGCGCAGAAGGAAAAGCGCTGGTAGATACAGCTATCAACAATACAATTGCTGCAAATCCCGACATGTATAACCCAGGAGTTTCCGTATCTATATTGTCTGATGAGTGGTTCTATATCACGGGTACCGATCTTGTGGTCATATTCCCGGCTTACGAGATCGCCTCGGGCGCAGTGGGTGAACCCGATTTCAACATCCCGCTTGCTACGCTTTCGGACGTGCTGATTGACCAGATACCACATTAAATATTGGGAAAGGGGCTACGCCCCCTTCCCAACCTTCCCCCGTCTTGCCCCGCTTGCACTTCGTGCGGTCAGCGGGGCGCTTCTTTTCGTCTCGAAACTGCTTTGTACTGACATTTGACGGGTATTTGGGAAAGGGGCTGATGCCCCTCTTCCCAAATACCCCCAGCATTTGGCCTGCTAACTCCGGCAGGCCAAATAAAGGAGTGCAATCTTGACGTACACGCCGGAAATATTGCACGGGTTAAATTAGAAACATTGGTTCAATAGCACAACGCGCATGCTGTTAATATCGTCTTTTTTACTTATACTCCAATTACATATTATTAAGCGTCCAGAGCAAGGCCGGATGAGGGCTCTTCAACTGGCTGCGGGAGGCGCTTCGCTACTGTGCGCCAGCGCGCCGCGATCGCTTTTGAAACCACGCGCGGAGGCAGAAGGCCGCCGAGGATGCGCAAGAAAACATTGACGATGCCGGGGATGTAGGTATGCTTGCCCTTCAGTGCATGGTTCACCGTTTTATTGGCAACGTAGCCGGTGTTGCGTGTGGTCAAAAGCCCCATAAAACCCTGCGAATCTATGGATTCCATAAGCATTTTATTCGTAGGCATCCCTGCGGGGCAGAGAAGGGTGATGGTGCAGCCGCGGTGGCGCAATTCTTCGCGGAGGGCGCGGAAAAAATTCAGGAGAAAGACCTTGGACGCTGCGTACATGGCCTTGACAGGCATGGGGTAAAAGGCGGCTAAGCTGGAAACGGTGATGATGCGGAAGGGCTGCGCCGGGTCGCGGCGGGCTATCATCTCCCGTGTGACCTCCAGAGTGCCCTCGATATTTACGCGCAGAAGCGTGCGCAGCTGCTCGCGCGTCTTTTCCATGAACAGGCCCTCAAACTCTACGCCAGCGACGTTGATGAGCATATGAAACTTCATGCCGCTGCTGCGGATGGATCCAAACAGGGCGTCCCGCGAAGCAACGTCTGTCAGATCGCAAGCGTAGGAAAAGACATTTATGCCCCAGGCGCTCTTCAAACCACTTGAGAGATCATCCAGATACCCCGTAGAAACATCGGTGATAAAAAGATCCCATCCCCTTGACGCGCATTCCACGCAGAAGGCCTTGCCAAGCCCCCCGCATGCGCCGGTGATCATAACAAGCGGTTTCGTCATAGCTTTACTCCTTTAGCTGAATTATGCTAATATCTTAAAAGATACGCGCAAAGTTGTCAAAATAAAAATTGATCAATAACGGAATCGGGAGCGCAAAGGGGGAACATCTTGGTGGATAGGGACATCAGCAGAAAAACAGCGGTAATCACAGGAGCAACTTCAGGCATCGGATTTGCCACTGCACTGGCACTGGCGCAAAAAGGCGCGTATGTGATCGGCGTGGGCAGGGACGCAGGGCGTTGCGAAGCGGCAAAGAAGCGCATCATGGAGGCAGGCGGGGCCAAAGTGGACTTCCTTACGGCAGACCTGGGCCTGCAAAAGAACATCCATGCGCTGGCCGGAAATATCCGCGGCCTTCTCATGAATAGGGGAAAAAATTCTTTGGACGTGCTCATCAATAACGCCGGCACGGTCTGCAGCTGGTACACGCTGACGGCGGAAGGGATAGAAACGCAATTCGCAGTGAACCACCTCGCGCCTTTCCTTCTGACGCACCTGCTGATGCCGCAGCTTCTGGCTTCCCCCGGGGCACGGGTGCTTACGATGAGTTCCATGTCCCACCGCGGCACGCGAATCAATTTTAAAGATATAATGCTGAAAAAGACCTATAACTGCCTTGCCGCATACAAGCATACGAAGCTGTGCAATGTGATGTTTTCCACCGAGCTTCAAAGGCGGTTTGATACCGGAAAGATCTGCGTGATCGCCATAGACCCCGGGCTGGTGCGTACGGATATCGGGCTCAAGGGAACGGGCGGGCTGATATCCTTTGTATGGTCTACGCGCGCCAGAAGTGGCGTGACGCCTGAAGAAGGTGCGAAGACCAGCATCCATCTTGCAAGCGCGGCGGAGCTTGATATGATGCCCGGCGTTTACTGGAAGGACTGCAAACCGTTGGAGCCCAGCAGGTACTCGCAGCGCGAAGCAGAAGCAAAGCGGCTATGGGAGATATCCGAGCGCATGTGCGGCATAGCGCCGGACTCTTTTGGTAAGCCATAAAAAACTAACAGATGCGATGCACCGGGCAACTTGGCGGGGCAGCTGCAGCTTCGGGATGGGGAATTGGTCATAGAATAGGCAGCCCGTTTGTTCCATATTAAATTTTAAACGAACGAAAACCCCGGGTCTACGGGGTTCGTTTTTTTGTCTGACGCTCATATACGTACAAATAAAGGCCGCCGGAAAAAAATATTTTAAAAACCATAAAATATCATATTGTAATAAATACAGAATATTATATAATATTCTACAATATCTCATATATTCCAGCTTAACTACATAATGTTCCATAATATGCATGTAGAGAAGGTAGTCACGAATGAAAACCGCTGCCAGAGTATTTACCGCAATGTTATCGGCTTTTCTGATGGTCTTTTCACTGCCCGCAGCTGCAAACGGCAGCGAGAAATTTATTGGGAGCGGGGATGCGCTCCCTGCATACGTAGACAACAGTCCGTCGAAATATTTCCCCGGCATCAGTAATCAGGGCTATGTTTCAGCGCCTGCGAGCTTTGCCAGCACATATTACCTTGCGACATATGAAACGGCAAGGGCCAGGGATTGGGATGTAAAAGCGGGCAATGACTATATCCTCTCCCCGGCATTTACGTATAACCTTGCCAACGGCGGAAAAAACGCAGCCACTTCCCTTGAAGCAAACCTCCGCATCTTGAAATCCCACGGCGCACCAACATGGGCTCATTTCCCGTACAGCGAAAACGACTACCTGTCTTGGCCGTCTGATGCAGAAGTTTGGCGGAGCGCGATAGGCAACAAGATAGAAAGCTATGGGACGGTAGAGACAAGTACCGAAGAAGGGCTGCAAACCCTCAAACAGATGCTGGCCGAGGGGAGGATATTGGCCTTCGAGACATCAAAGATGGATTGGGTTCACTGCAAGGTAAAAGATAACCGCTATCCAAACCAACGTGCTGTTACAGGTTCATATAAAAGCCCGGGGAACGGAGATGCCATGGCCATCGTCGGATATGATGACAACTTCTGGGTGCTGGACGATGAAAAAGGCGCTCTGAAAATTGCCGCTCCATACGGAACGTCCTTTTTCAACGGCGGATATGTTTGGGTAAGCTATGATGCGCTGAAAAATTACCAGGACACGGTTAACCCCGGGATCATCTATAAAAACAAGGCGTACTGGCTGGAAGCAAGGGCTTCATATACGCCGCTCATGACGGCCGACATTACTCTGACGACGGCGAGGCGGGACCAGCTCACGCTTTATTATGGCGCCAACAGGCAGGAAGCAGGTGAACCCTGCGCGTGCTTCCCGGAGGGGGACGGAAGCCCCGGAAGCCGCTACACATATGACCCGGCTATTACAGGATCAGGAGGGCCGTATTCCTTTGCTGCCACCATCGTGCTCGACCTGACGGACTGCATCCATGATGCGGGATTTGATACCGAAGGGGGCGCGCTTTCCTTCGCCGTCGGCGTCTTGGATTCCGGAAGCGGATACAGCCAAAGCGTCAACGGGGTGACTTTCACCGATGTGCGCTCAGGCAAGAGTTTCAAAGCAATGGAGAATATGCCCGCCGAGGTTGACGATTCGCTGAAATGGTTTTGCGGCAAAGAAGTCCTGAACCCGGAGAAACCCGCTACGCCATACAGCTATGATATTGACAACCTGACGGAATGGCCTGAAAGCTGGCACGCCAGTGCCGTATCCGAAGGGGGAGAGGGAAAAGAATGGCGGTTCACGCCTTCAGCTACAGGCAGGTACACATTTTCTTCTGATACGCCTGCAACCTCTCTTGAAATCCAAAACGGCGCGAGGCAGCAGCTATATCTTGACATTGGCAGTGATGCGGCACCGGCCATCAAAAGCGTGATGCTGTACTCGGGAAAGACGTACGTCCTCAGAGCATGGACGAACAATAGCGCCCCCGCTTCATTCAACCTCATGCTGATGCGGGATGAGCTATGGGAAGAAACGGCGCAGAGCGCTTCGCTGCAAAGCTTGACTTCGAGCGCGGGGGAGATGCGGCCTGCCGCGTTTGACAGGGGCATCAAGAGGTACAATATATCCCTCGGGGAGAACGAGGAGAGTACTACCATCACAGCCGCTCCCGAAGACCTGCCGGCATATATGACGATTGATGGAGCTATAACGGTGCGCAGCGAACATCAATTGGGAAAAGGGGAATCAAAAACGTGCAGGATAGAAGTGACCAGCGCAGACTGGACAAAGACGGAAGCATACACCCTCGTGATATCCAGGGCACTATCCTCTGATGCCCGCCTTTCGGATATTTCCCTGTCGGGCGGCAGCAGTGTTTACGAACTGGAACCGGGGTTTGACTCCGACGTATCTGAATATAGCGTTCATCTTCCCGAAGGAGCAGGCAGTGTGCATCTGTATGCAACTGCAGCGGATGGAAATGCGATGATCAGCATTGACGGCGTCCGGGAAGCAGATTGCCCACTCTGGCTTGATAACGGGGAGAGCAGGGACGTGGCCATTGACGTAAAGGCGCAGGACAGCACTTCAGCAAAAAAATATACCCTGCATGTCAACCGCATGATATCCAGCAATGCATTTCTTTCGGGCATCAACGTATCCTCCGGGGAACTTGCTCCGGAGTTTTCCCCGGAAGTTTATCAATACAGCATCCGGTTGAAAGAAGGGAACGATTTGACGCTGGCGCCGGTGAAGGCAGATGATAATGCAACCGTTTTCATAGACGGGGAAAACCTGTCTGATAAGACATACGCCGTAGCCCCCGACAGCGAAAAAACGGCGGAGATCAGGGTGGTCTCTCAAGACCAAAGCCATGAGAACACCTATTATGTGCGGATTGGCATCGCCTCGAATAACGCGGACCTCTCTTGGATCGATCTGTCTGCCGGTTCGCTGGCACCGAGCTTCAAATCCGATATTTGCATCTATTCCGTCAAGCTGAACGAAGCTCAGGAGACTGTTTCCATTGAACCCGTCAAATCGGACGACAAAGCGGTAGTCCTGATAGATGGGCATAGCACCGAAAATAAAACCATCAAGGTTAAAAATGGGGAGAAAGTGGATGTAGCGGTGGACGTTACTGCCGAGGACGGAATCAACACAAAAACCTACGGGGTCGCTTTTATCAGGGCAAAGTCCACTAACGCTCTTCTTTCGGGTATCTCGCTTTCCGCCGGCTCCATCAACTCTGCCTTTAACCCCTTTTCCTATCGCTATACTATTTCGCTGAGCGAATCAGACCGTAGCACGACTATCACGCCCCAAGTACAAAACGAGTTTGCAACGGTTTTCATAGACGGAGCAAAAGTTCCCGGCAAGACGGTCAGCCTGGACAATGGGAAAAGCACCAGGATCAAAATCAAAGTGATCTCCCAAAACGGCAAAAGGGCAAAGACCTACATTTTCAAAATCAGCCGTCCCAGATCCACGAACAACGACCTTGCGGGGCTGGCAGCTTCAGCCGGAACGCTTGAACCCGCATTCGACCCTGCTATCACGGCCTATACGCTGGCACTGGATGAAAACATGCCTGCTGCTGCCATCAGCGCAGAAAAGGCGCATCCTCTTGCCCGGTTGACGATGGACGGAAGAAAAACGGGCAGTAAGATATATAAGCTGGCGCCGGGCGCTTCAAAGACGGCGGTCGTCAGGGTCAGATCTCAAGCAGGGACAACAAAAACCTATACTGTAACCATCACCCGCGCAAAGAGCACCAACGCCGATTTATCTATCATCAGGACAAACTCCAAACGCTTCCTCTTACACCCAACGTTCGATAGAAACACGTTTGAATATTCGATAATGCTACCTACAGGCGTACATAGCGTAAAGCTCTACGCTGTCAAGGACAATAAGTATGCTGCTGTCCTCTTTAACGGGGCGAAGGCAAGTTCCAAGAAGATTACCCTGCGGAGCGGGCAGACGGCCAAGGTGATCATCACAGTGATCGCCCAGGCGGGAAATTTTAAAACATATACAGTTCATATCACAGCGCAATAGAAAATGTGAGCCCTGCATCATGGAACAATCCGGACTGCATCCTCGTCTAACCATCAGTAAAAGTTTCTAATTAATCAAAAAGGAGTGATGGATGTGACGGGCAAACGTACGCTGGTACTTGTAGCCGCCATTGCGCTCGTTGCTGCATTGACGCTTTCAGGGTGTGCCTCCGAAGGAGCGAGGATAAGCCAGGGCGAGGCGACCATCGTGTTGAAATCCAACCCCACAACGGGCTTTGACTGGTATTACACGGTAGATAACGAAGGCATCGTGCTTCTGGTCAAGGACGAGTACAAAACCGACAATCCCAATCTGATAGGAAGCGGCGGGATGCATACATGGATATTCCAGGGCGTCCAAGAGGGGACGGTCAAGCTGACTTTCAAGTACTACAGGAGCTGGGAAGGCGAGAGTTCCGCCATTGACACCCGGGAATATACCATCGTGGTAGGCGAAAACGGCAAGATTGAAAGCGTCGCAGAAAACAAATAGTCAACGCATTCAAAAAACGCGGGAACAACCCGCGTTTTTTTATATTACTTTTCGGAGTTTTCCTACAACAAGCATCAGAAAAGGCAGGCCGAGCATAAAAGCAAGATTTCCCAGAGTCAATATATTTCTCACGATGGGCTCCAGCTCAAAATAGCTCTTGGTTATAGCATTGGACAGGACAGCGATGAACAGGACATAAACCCAAATGAATGGTTTAGTGTCCTGTAGATGAAAAATGCCTTTTAAAAGACTGAGGGCGATAAAAACGTAAAAAGCAATCGTGACATAATCCACCAAGTCGACAATGACGGTAAAAAAGACTTCCAAACGGTTGAACGTATCAAAAAGAGTGACGACCTTGATCGCATCATTAAAAGGGAGGATGGCCTTGCCGGTCAAACTTGCGCCAAGGACGCCGATAGTCGTTACCTGGATCAAAACAGTAAAGAGAAGAACGAAAGCGCTGTAATATAAATAGCTTCTTTTTTTCAGCACCTTATTATAATCTATATGATCGGTCAAAAAAAATGTGTAGAGACCAAACCCCCAGACACCCGTGCACCCGATGCCGCAGTACAGGAGAGTAGGAACAGACTTTGGCGCGACGGGGAGAAGATGATTGACATCCACCAGTCCGAAAAGGGCTAAGAAACTGAAAATGAAGATCACGAATATTATGGCAAAGATGATCTCGCCTACGCGGGCGATGATGACGGGCTTGAAATGCACAAAAAAACCGGCTACCAGTGCAAAGAAAAAGGTGAAAATATTGATATCGGCATTAGGAAAAAAAATGGTTACAGCCCTCTCGCTGTAGAGCCGTGTGATGAAAGCGATCAAGAAAGTCATCCAGATCAAAAGGACTGCTGAAAAGACCATGCCTAAACCCTTGCCAAAATACATTTTCAGCACTTCGACGGGGCCCATGCCCTGAAAAGAACGGTAAAGGGAATTAAAGATCAAAAAAATCAGCGCCAGGACAATAACGGATATAAACGGGCTAAGCCAGGCGGTAGGTCCCTCCCGCGTTGCGGTGAGAGTTAGCGTGAAGCGGCTGGCATATACTACCGCTATCATTGCCGAGATGAAAAACACCTGGCGGGTGGAAATCTTACCTGTATCCCCGTACACCTTTCTCACTCCTTTTTCAGCGGTGAAGGTCCAGCGCCCGGGTCAAAAAGCCCGAGATGCTGATGCCGCCGGGTGTTTCCAGAAGATAGGCCACAAACACGGCAATGCCTACCAGCACCAAAAAAAGTGCGATCTCCTTCTGGCGCTTCTGCTTGATGAAATTAAATATCTCAAAAACGCTCAGCCCCGCCGCAAGGACGATAACAAAAACCATTCCTACTACTCCTTCCCGCCCGCGGGCTCGCGGATGGTATACGTCCGCTTGATCTCGGATCTGATGATGATATTCACATCAAGGGCAGGGAAAATGCGGTCCCAGTCTCCCCTCATCTTTTCCCACTCCACAGTGCATGTTCTGTGGAACGCGCCCAGGAAATCCAGGATGTCTGCATCCAGAGACTTGCAGTAGTTTACGGCGCTCTGCACCTCTTTTTTGACCTCTTCTTCCTGGGCAAGGCGAAGGCGATCCAGTTCCCTTTCCGTAAAGATGCTCCGCGTGCTCTGAAGATCGGCTATATTGGTCTGAAAACTCACTTCCAGCGTTACACTTGGCTTGCCGTCTGTGATCAGGGGCTTGATATTTGCCTGGGAATTGATTACTTCTAACGTGACATTGCTGCCCAATGTATCCTTTACGACGATGGATGTAGACTTGACCTTCCCTATAGCAAAATTGAAGCCGCGCGCCACTTCATTGAGCATGTATCCTGCGAGCCGCCCGTCTTTGAAAACGGCAAACCCATTCAGGTTGATGCCCTGCTTGTCTTTGTCCATTTCTGCTGTGTTATACACGTATTCTGCGGGGATGAGGCAGGGGGCGTATGCTGCGCAGGTGTCGCTGCTGAGCATATCCGCAAAGCGATAAAGCGGGACTTTGGCCGATACCGAATATTCACCAGCCATCTGAACCAGCTGTTCCAGCCGCTCGTGGAAAAGAAAGCCGGACGTGTTACTCTTTTTTATCATTTCTTCAGCGGTACTGCCATATGCGACGAAAATAATGATAGAAGTCCTTGCTTCATGTTCCCGCATCATCATATCAATGCATTTGTTTATATCTTCTTTGGCGATATCCTCTCCTACTACGAGAAAACTGATATGGCCCCAATGGATATCTAAATCAGAGGTGGTATCAATACGCTGACTGATGTCATAAACGGAATGACCGTCCATGGAAATGATATAGGGCACCTTGCCGGAAGCGGGCTCTCCGGGGCCTACGGCCAGGGTAGGGCCGCTGCCTTCCATAGTGATGCGGAGCAGGCCCTCGCCAAGAGAGGACTTGTCCACACCGAGGACGCGGACCAAAAACAGATGCTCGGGCTGCTCCGGCAAAAGGCCCAGTTCGCCCTGCATGCCGCATTTGGTAAATAGCGCCACAAGCACCGCAAGCACGGGAATGGCTGCCTTGCGAAACAAGTTGACTCTGACGCTCTCCATATTACCTCTCCTGATCCAGCGTTTTTAGGAATTCGGGACGTTTTTTCTGGCTTTTCATTGGCATGCGGACGATCGTATCCCCGAAGCTCCTGCTGTCTATGCCGGCAAATGGTGCCAGGTAAGGAACACCGAGGGTCTCTATCCTTGCCAGGGAATACAGGAACATAATGAATCCCAGCTGTATGCCAAAAAGTCCCGCAATCCCTCCTGTAAGAGTTATTACCAACCGCCAGACGCGCAAAGCATTTACCATGTCCTTATTTGGCAGCGCCAAACCGGCAATGACGGACAAAGCTACGACTACCAATATACCCGGGGACACGAGCTTGGCTGTGATGGCTGCCTGGCCAACGATGATGCCGCCTACGATGGATACGGCCTGTCCGGTGATCTTGGGGAGCCGGAGCCCAGCTTCAAGCAGTATCTCAAAGGCAAACAGCATGACCAGGGCTTCAAAAAAAATAGTAAAAGGAACGCCTTGCCGGGACGTAACAATAGCCATTAAGTAATTGGTAGGGATCATCTCGATATTGAATGTCATAACAGCGATGTAGAGGCCGGGCACCATTATGGCGACAGCCATGAGAATGTAGCGCATGATGCGCACCAGGGAAACGGTAATAGCATTTTGCGTGTAATCCTCAGGGCCTTGCATAAAGCTGGCCAAAGTGACGGGAGCAATGAGTGCGATAGGAATGCCGTCTATGATGATGCACACCCGCCCTTCGGCGATATCGCTGCAAATCTTATCGGGGCGCTCGGAGGTAAGAAACTGCGGGAACATCGTATAGTGTACATCCTTAAGGTTCTCTTCGATGGAAGCCAGCGCCATGGTATCGGATATGGAAAGAGCCGAAAGGCGCTTTTTCAGCGCATCAACAAGCATAGGATTGGTGATGTCCCGGATATAGATCACAGCTACCTTCGTCTTGCTCTGCCTGCCGACCGTAAATTCTTCAATGGCGAGATTTGAGGTCTTCAGCCGGCTGCGGATGGTAGCGGTGTTGAAACGTATCGCCTCAACGAGGGTATCCTTGCCGCCCTTTATGATATTTTCGCCGGCGGGTTCATTCACCGTGCGACGTGAAAAACCCTTGATATCAAAGGTAACAGCGACACAAAGCTTATCGAAAATGATGGCCGCACCATCCGCCAGGATACCGTCTATTGCGTCCTTGGCGTTGTAACGAATGAACTGGGAGCCGTAATATATGGCGCCTTCGCGCACGCGCGTTAAAACATCTTCCTCGCTTCTGGCATCTTTGAAACCGTCGCCTGCAACAAGGGGCTTTATGATATAGTCGCTCAAGCGCGTCTGATCCGCTACGCCGTCGGCATAAACCAGCGTCAGGGTAATGGGCACGGCAGAATTCACGGTGATATCCCGGAAAAAGACATCGCTATTGGAACTGAGCTGTTCTTTGATCAAGCCGACCGAAGGCCGGTACACTGAAAGATCCTCGTCAGACAGCCGGCCTTTCATATCCTGTCCATAGGGGTTGTCCATAAAACCACCACTTCATAGAAATAGTGTTTCCGGGCATCGCATAAATCAAGCAACTTGAACCGTGCCAAAAAATGCCGCTGTATCCATAACCCTGTTTCCGCCTTATTGTGAATCCGAAGCCGGAACAAAACCCTGCGCTTGTTATACTTTATCATTTGGCGAAGGGTATATGATTATCACTTAAGGCCGGCCGTGAATATATTGTATCGGAACCAAAACAAATGAAAGGAGGGCTGAACATGAGTTGCTTCAGAGGAATCAACCGCTGCTGCCACCGCAGAAGGTGCGATGACCACCGGGACAGCCGGATACGCGGGGAAAGGATGCACCGGTGCGGCTTTGACTTCGGCGAGGATGAGTGTGAAGACAGGTTCAGGAACCGCCGTTTCTTCTTCAATGAGCGTAGAAGGTAAGCGTTCTAAATAAGAAGACACGAGAGGGGCTTAAAAACCCCTCTCATATATATCTCTCATATTTAGTATGTCGCCGGTTTTTATTGATTTGCTTTCAATATGTTCTCCGTTATGACGCGCCCCATCGTCTCTGTCCCGACAAGCTTCTTTCCGGGCTCCATGATATCCCCAGTCCTGTATCCGGCTTCAAGAGCGTCATTCACTGCCTTTTCGACGGCATAGGCCTCTTCCTCCAGCCCGAAGGACATTTTCAGCATCATAGCGGCGGAAAGGATGGTGGCGATGGGGTTGGCCTTTCCCTGGCCGGCGATATCGGGAGCGGAACCATGGATGGGCTCGTACATCCCTAAAGACGATGAACCCAAGCTGGCGGAGGCCAGGATGCCGATGGAGCCGGTGATCTGCGCGGCTTCGTCTGAAAGGATGTCCCCGAACATATTGCTGGTTACTATGACGTCAAAAGCCGATGGATTTCTGACCAGCTGCATGGCGGCGTTATCTACGAGCATATCGGCGAGCGTTATATCGGGATAGCTTGACGCAACCTCGTGTACCACCTCGCGCCAGAGGCGGGAACTCTCAAGGATATTGGCCTTGTCAATGCTGGTAACATGCTTCCTGCGCTTTGCCGCCGTTTCAAACGCGATCCGCGCGATGCGCTCGACCTCCATGCGGCTGTAAAGCTCCGTGTCATAAGCCGATTCATCCGCTCCGCTGTTTTTCCGCCCGCGCTTTCCGAAGTAGATGCCGCCTGTCGACTCGCGTACGACGACCAGGTCAATGCCTTTTTCTGCGATGTCCTGCCTCAGCGGGCACGCGCCCTTCAGAGCGGGAAAGAGCACTGCGGGGCGGATATTGGCAAAAAGGTCAAGCCCGCTGCGAAGACCCAGAAGCGCACGCTCGGGGCGCAGGTGCCCTGGGAGGGCATCCCACCTGGGACCGCCCACGGCGCCGAGCAGGACCGAATCGCTTGCCCGGCACGTATCCAGCGCTTTAGCGGGAAGGGGCTCTCCAAAGCTGTCTATCGCCTGCCCGCCTGCAACGACTTCCTGAAAATGAAAGGTATGACCAAAACGATTCCCGACTGCGTTCAAAACTTTTATCGCTTCGTTCACGACCTCGGGGCCGATGCCGTCGCCTTTTATTACTGCGATCTTGAACTTCATGTTATATACCCCGCTTATAACTTATTGGCGATATGATTCAACAAACCGCCCGCCCTGATGATCTGCTGGATAAAAGGCGGGAAGGGATGCATCGTAAATTTTTCTCCCGTTGTAAGGTCTGCGATCTCTCCTGTATCAAAATCCACCGCTACCGCATCTCCAGCCCGGATGGCCTTTGCGGCATCTTCACACTCCATGATGGGAAGCCCGATGTTTATCGCGTTCCTGTAAAAGATCCTCGCAAAGCTTTCTGCTATAACGCAGGAAACACCCAATGCCTTGATGGATATCGGGGCGTGCTCACGGGAAGAGCCGGAACCGAAATTCCGCCCTGCCACGATGACATCCCCTGCTTTGACGCCGGGGGCAAAGGACGGGTCTATGTCTTCCATGCAGTGCTTTGCCAATTCTGCAGGGTCTGTGGTATTGAGATATCTGGCGGGGATTATCACGTCGGTATCTACATTGTCCCCGTATTTATATGCTTTGCCTTGTGCTTTCAACTTTATTTACCCCCTATAACTTCATCCGGATGCGCGATCCTGCCGGCGATAGCGCTGGCTGCCGCGACCGCAGGCCCGGCCAGGTAAACTTCGGAGCCGGTATGCCCCATGCGCCCTACGAAATTCCTGTTCGTGGTTGCAACGGCGCGCTCGCCATTGGCGAGGATGCCCATATGCCCGCCAAGACAGGGGCCGCAGGTCGGCGTGCTCACGGCTCCGCCCGCTTCGACGAAAATCTCAAGAAGCCCTTCGCGGAGCGCATCAAGATATATCTTCTGCGTGGCGGGGATCACGATCAGCCGCACGCCCTTGGCTACCTTCCTGCCCTTCAAAATGGATGCGGCGATGCGCAGGTCTTCCAGCCGTCCGTTGGTGCAGGAGCCGATAACCACCTGGTCTATGGCGATGCCGCCCGCCTCGTCCACCGTCCGCGTATTTTCGGGCAGGTGGGGGAATGCAACAGTGGGTTTCAACCCGGACATATCTATCACGTATTCTTTTTCATAAGAGCAATCGGGATCGGGTTCGTACACAGTGAAATCACGATCCACTCTGGCTTTGACATAGCTCAAAACAGCAGCATCAACAGGGAAGATGCCGTTTTTGGCGCCCGCTTCAATAGCCATATTCGCCATAGCCAAGCGATCGTCTATGGAAAGGTGCTTCAAGCCCTCGCCTGCAAACTCCATAGACCGGTAAAGTGCGCCGTCTACGCCTATCATGCCGATGATATGCAAAATCACGTCTTTGCCGCCCACCCATTTCCCGGGTTTGCCCAAAAGTGTGAAACGGATGGCGGAAGGCACCTTGAACCAGCACCGCCCGGTAGCCATGGCAGCTGCCATATCGGTGCTGCCTACGCCCGTGGAAAAAGCGCCAAGCGCGCCGTAGGTGCACGTATGTGAATCAGCGCCGATGACGAGCTCCCCCGGCGCAACAAGGCCCTGTTCAGGGAGAAGCACGTGCTCTATACCCATCTCGCCGACATCATAGAAATGGATGATGCCGTGTTTTTTCGCAAATTCCCTGACATTACGGCACTGCTCGGCGGCCTTGATGTCCTTATTCGGCGTGAAATGGTCCATGACCAAGGCGATCCTGCGCTTATCAAAAACGCTCTTCAAGCCCGCTTTTTCAAATTCCTTGATCGCAACCGGCGCGGTGATGTCGTTTCCTAACACAAGGTCTACGCGCGCTTCTATCAGCTGGCCTGCTTCAACAGAGCCCAGGCCTGCATGAGCTGCAAGGATCTTCTGTGACATTGTCATGCCCATATGGCTTACTCTCCTATTCATTTATCTTCAAAGTCTTTAAGCAATTTATACTCTATGGAATCTACCAGCGCCTTCCAGCTCGCCTCGATGATGTCCGTGGAAACGCCCACGGTAGACCATAAGTTGGTACCGTCCGAGGACTCGATGAGAACGCGGACTTTGGCGGCAGTAGCGGCTTTGGGCTCCAGCACACGTACTTTGTAGTCAGTCAGATGCACGGTGGAAAGAGAGGGGTAAAAGACATTCAGCGCACGCCGGAGCGCCTGATCCAGCGCGTGCACAGGGCCGTCCCCTTCAGCCGCGGAGATCTGGGGCTGGCCGTCCACGCGGATCTTGATGGTCGCCGTGGCGCTGCAGCCGGTTTCGACGGGGGGTTCTTCGCCAATAATCTTATAATTGACCAGCTCGAAAAATGGGCGGTACAAGCCCAAGTGCTTTCGAACGACCAGCTCGAAACTGCCGTCGGCACCTTCGAACTGGTAGCCCTCCATCTCCAATTCTTTTATCTGTTTGATGATGGCCTGCGTCTGTGGTGATTCCTTAGAGATACCCGGAACGATGCTGTTGATCTTCGTCAGTACTGCAGCGCGCCCCGCCATCTCGCTCATCAGGAAGCGCCTCTCGTTGCCCACCTTTTCGGGGGCGATGTGTTCAAAGGATACCGAAGCCTTGCTCACGCCGTCGGAGTGCATGCCCGCTTTGTGTGCGAATGCGCTCTTACCTACATAGGGCTCAGTATTGGCCAAGCCGACATTGGACACTTCAGCGATGTACCTTGCCATAGCAGTAAGGTTTTCCATGCTGGCATCGGGGATGCAGTGATACCCTTTTTTCAGCTGCAGGTTAGCTATGATGGTGCAAAGGTTGGCGTTGCCGCACCTTTCGCCAAAGCCGAGGTACGTTCCCTGGACATGGACGGCACCCGCAGCGACGGCCGCAAGCGAATTGGCAACGGCAAGCCCGCCGTCATTGTGGCAATGGATGCCCACGCGTACGGGAAAGGAAGCTAAAACGGCTTTGGTCGCTTCGAATATCTCCTCGGGGAAAGAGCCGCCTTTGGTATCGCAAAGCGCCAGGCAGCTGGCGCCGCCCCGTACGGCTGCATTCAGGCAGGCCAGAGCGTAATCGGAGTTGGCCTTGTAGCCGTCAAAGAAATGCTCTGCGTCAAAGATGACTTCCTTGCCTAACGAAGCAAAATGGGCAAGCGTTTCCTCTATCATTCGCAAATTTTCCTCAAGCGTGGTGCAGATGACGCTGGTTACATGAAAGTCCCAGCTTTTTCCGAAAATACAAATGGCAGAAGTGCCTGCGGATTCCAGCGAAACGATGGTCGAATCGTCTTTGACCGATATCCCCTTGCGCCGCGTACTGCCAAAAGCCGTCAGGATGGCATGCTTCAGATGCAGGCCGCCTGCCCTCTGGAAAAACTCCAGGTCCTTGGGGTTGGAGCCCGGGTTTCCCGCTTCGATGTATTTTACCCCAAGCTCATCCAGCGCGGAGACGATATGCAGCTTGTCTTCTATGGAAAAAGAGATGCCCTCGCCCTGTGCGCCGTCCCTCAAAGTGGAATCAAGTATTTCGATATCTTTTTTCAGTTCATTTTTCAAAATCATTCGCCTCCCGTTTCAGCGATGAGTTTATTTACGCCATTAAGGTAGGCCTTGATGCTGGATTCGATTATATCCGTACTCAGACCCCTGCCCACAGCCGTCCTGCCTTTGTAGTTCAGTTTTACTATTGCTTCCCCTAATGCATCCTCGCCTTCAGTAACCGAATGGAGTGAATAATCGCTGAGGGAAAGATCCATGCCTACGATGTTATTTACCGCCTTGAAAGCCGCATCCACCGGGCCATCGCCGATCGAGACGCTTTCAAAAATGGTACCACCTGAATCTAAGCTGATGATAGCGGTAGCGGTGATAGTATTGCCGCTGTTGATCACGAAGCTCTGGAGATGGTAGGCCTCCGGGCCCTCTACGACTTTGTTGCCGATGATGGCGTCCAGGTCATTATCAAGGATCACTTTCTTTTTATCCGCCAAGGCCTTGAACTGCTCGAAAGCGGTGTCCAATTCCTCTTTTTCCAGCTGATATCCCAGAACTTTCAGACGGTCTTCAAACGCATGGCGCCCCGAATGCTTGCCCAGCACCATAGTGTTCTGCGGGACGCCTATGGATTCAGGGGTCATGATCTCGTATGTGCTGCGCTCGGCAAGCACGCCGTGCTGATGGATGCCCGCCTCATGGGCAAACGCATTGGCGCCTACGATCGCCTTGTTGGGCGGGACTGCTATGCCGATGATAGCCTGCAGCAGGCGGCTGGTGCGGTATAGCTGCTTTGTCTGCACTCTGCACTCCAGATCGAAGTATTGCTTACGGGTGTTGAGCGCCATTACCACCTCTTCAAGCGCAGTATTTCCAGCGCGCTCGCCTATGCCGTTGATAGTGCACTCCACTTGTACCGCACCGGCGCGTACGGCTGCAAGTGAATTGGCTACGGCCATGCCCAGATCATCATGGCAGTGCACCGATATATCCACTTTCTCTATGCCGGCTACGTTTTTCCGTATATGGGATATCAGAGCATGCATCTCATCGGGCGTGCTGTAGCCAACTGTATCGGGAATATTGATGACAGTCGCCCCGTTTTTGATAGCGGCAGCGATAACGCGCACGAGGAAACTCCAATCGCTTCGGCAGGCGTCCTCAGCGGAAAACTCCACGTCGGAGCAGTGCTTTTTGGCGTATGCCACCATCGCAGCGGTCCGCTCCAGCACCTGCTCGGGAGTCATTTTCAATTTGTACTGCATATGGATGGGCGAGGTGGCGATGAATGTATGGATGCGTGGCGAAGCGGCGTTCTTTACGCCTTCCCATGCCGCGTCTATATCTTTTTCCATCGTCCTTGCCAAGCTGGCCACAGTGCAGCCCTTGACTGCCCGGGCAACGGCCTGCACCGAAGCCAGGTCTCCCGGTGAAGCGATGGCAAAACCGGCCTCGATCACATCCACATTCAGCTTTTCCAGCTGAAGAGCCATCTCCACCTTTTCATTGATATTCATGCTGCAGCCCGGGGACTGCTCGCCGTCTCGCAATGTGGTATCAAATATTTTTATTCGGCCTGCCATATCTCTTCACCTCAAACATTATTTTGGGAGAGGGGCTGATATACAAACTCATATGTTGTATTTAGCATTTCAAGTTTTATTATTTCAAAACTGCGCCCCGGCTTGCGGAAGACACCATCCTCACATAACGGGACAGGTAGCCCGACGTGATCTTAGGGGCGGGGGGTGTCCATGCCTTCCTTCGGCGGGCGATCTCTTCTTGTGAAACCAGGAGCTCCACCTTGCCGTTTATGATATCAATATCTATTCTATCGCCTTCCATTACAAGTGCGATCAAGCCGCCGTCTACCGCCTCGGGGGATACGTGCCCGATGGCTGCGCCTCTCGTAGCTCCGCTGAAGCGGCCGTCGGTGATAAGCGCCACCGACTTATCCAGCCCCATGCCCGCAAGCGCGGAAGTGGGAGAAAGCATCTCACGCATGCCCGGGCCGCCTTTGGGCCCCTCGTACCGGATGACGATGACGTCGCCCTTTTTTATTTTTGCTCCGAGTATCGCGGCATTGGCCTCATCTTCGGAATCAAATACACGGGCAGGGCCGCTGTGCCGGAGCATCTCGGGCGCCACTGCAGAGCGCTTTACGACGCACCCTTCGGGCGCTAAGTTCCCGCGCAGGACGGCGATGCCGCCCGTGGCGCTGTACGGGGAGCTGATGGGGTGGATGACTTCGCTATTCTTATTAACTGCATCAGCAATGTTTTCGGAAACGGTTTTTCCTGTTACTGTTTTCAGCGACCCATCAATATACCCGCCTGAAAGCAGTTCATGCATGACCGCCTGCACGCCGCCCGCAAAGTACAAATCCTCGATGTGGTACGGGCCGGCGGGGCTCAGTTTGCAGAGGTTGGGTGTTTTTGCGCTGACTTCATTGACGATGTCCAGATTGAACTCCACGCCCGCTTCGCTGGCGATGGCGGCGAGATGGAGCACGCTGTTGGTGCTGCATCCCAGTGCCATATCCACCGCAAGCGCGTTGCGGAATGCTGCGGGAATAAAGATATCAGAGGGCTTTATGCTCTTTTCCACCAGCTTCATGACGGCCATGCCGGCTTTTTTGGCCAGGCGGATCCTCTCTGCAAAGACCGCAGGAATGGTGCCGTTGCCGGGAAGCGCGATTCCGATGGCCTCGCAAAGGCAGTTCATGCTGTTGGCGGTGAACATGCCGGCGCAGGAACCGCAGCCGGGGCAGGCGGTATCCTCCATGGCGCAGAGCTCGGCCTCATCCATTTTCCCTGCCTTCACTGCTCCCACGGCTTCAAACATCTGGGTCAGGCTGATATGCGCAGCGCCCTTCATACCGGAAAGCATAGGGCCGCCGCTTATCACAATGGCGGGGATATCCACCCGCGCCGCCGCCATGACCATGCCGGGGATGATCTTATCGCAATTGGGGATGAGCACCATGCCGTCAAAGCAGTGCGCCAGCACCATCGTCTCAACAGAGTCCGCTATCAGTTCGCGCGAAGGGAGGGAATATTTCATGCCTGTGTGGCCCATGGCGATGCCGTCGCACACGCCGATGCTGGGTACCATTATAGGCGTCCCTCCGGCCATGCGTACGCCGGCCTTCACTGCTTCAGCGATAGTATCCAGATGGATATGCCCGGGCACGATCTCGCTCTTTGCGTTGAAAACTCCTATCAAAGGGCGGGAAAGCTCCTCGTCGGTATAGCCCATGGCTTTGAAAAGGGAGCGGTGGGGCGCCCTTTCTATGCCCTGTGTAACATTATGACTGTTCATAGCTGAAACCTCCAAAGCTCACTTTTTGAGCCAGCTCATCATCTTGCGAAGCTCGGCGCCCACCTTTTCCAGGAGGTGATTCGCTTCATTTCTGCGCATGGCCAGGAAATTTGCCTTGCCGCCCGACCTGTTTTCGGAAATCCACTTGGAAGCAAACGCGCCGCTTTGGATCTCCTTTAATATCTTTTGCATCTCTTTACGTGTTTCCTCGGTAATGATACGCCTGCCTGTGATGTAATCCCCATATTCGGCGGTATCGGATATGGAATAGCGCATGAAGGAGAAACCGCCCGAATTTATCAGATCTACGATCAACTTCATCTCGTGGATGCATTCAAAATACGCGATCTCGGGCTGATAACCTGCAGCTACAAGCGTATCAAAGCCCGCCTTCATCAATTCGGTGATGCCGCCGCAGAGTACGGCCTGCTCGCCGAAAAGGTCTGTCTCTGTCTCTTCCTTGAACGTCGTCTCGAGTATGCCTGCCCTGCCCGCGCCAATGCCTGAGGCATAAGCCAGGGCGTAGTCCTTCGCCTTGCCCGAGGCGTCCTGATACACGGCGATCAGGGAGGGGACGCCCTTGCCTTCAACATACTGGCTGCGGACGGTATGGCCGGGGCCTTTAGGCGCGACCATGATGACGTCCACGAATGGAGGGGGTACGATCTGGTTGAAATGGATATTGAAACCGTGGGCGAACATGAGCACGTCGCCCTTTTTCAGGTTGGGTTCGATGCTTTGCTCATACACCTCTCGTTGGATCTGGTCGGGCACAAGGATTATGACGATATCTGCCATCTTTGCGGCTTCGGGGGTATCAAAAACCCTGAGCCCGTCGGAGATCGCCTTTTCCCTGAAATCCTTGATAGATTCAGGCAGCCCTACGACGACATCATAGCCGCTGTCCCGAAGGTTCTGGGCATGGGCATGCCCCTGGCTGCCGTAGCCGATAATGGCTATGGTCTTGCCCGAAAGTAGTTTTTTATCGCAGTCCTTGTCATAATACATGGTGGCCATTTTTTATTTCCTCCTAACCGTCTATGTTATGATTTTTGATGCTTTTGCTTCCGCGCTCCAGCGCGGTCAGCCCCGTCCTTGCGATCTCAAGGATACCATAGGGGCGCATGAGATCAATGAATGCGTCTATTTTGCTTGATTCGCCCGTAAGCTCTATGATAATCGAATCCGCGCCAAGGTCCACCGTTTTGGCGCGAAAAATATTGGCTGCCTCGATGATGAGGGAACGATGCTCGGGCGCGGACTTTACCTTGATCAAGAGCAATTCGCGGCATACCGACGCATCGGGCTTGAACTGAGTGACTCTTTTTACGTCAAAAAGTTTGGCAAGCTGCCGTGTGATCTGCTCCAGCGCATAGTTGTCGCCTTCTACCACGATGGTTATGCGGGAAAATTCAGGGTCCTCCGTCTCACCGACGGACAAACTGTTGATGTTGAAGCCGCGCCGGCTGAAGAGCCCGGACACGCGCGAAAGCACGCCGGGATGGTTGACAACGAATACGGACAATACATGCTTGTCTTGCATAAAACCAATTACACCCCCTATTCGCAGATTTCGTGAATGATCTCGTCTATCGAGGCACCGGGAGGTATCATAGGAAGGACGTTCTCGTCGGGTGAAATGACGCAGTCTACCACCACAGGACCGCTGCATGCGAGCGCTTTTTCCAGGACGGGAACGACATCGGATTTTTTGGCGATCCGGAAGCCGGTTGCGCCGAAAGCTTCAGCGAGCTTGACATAATCCGTTTTCCGATCCAGCGTGGTGCAGGAAAACCGCTTATTATAAAACAGGCGCTGCCATTGCCTGACCATGCCGAGCACGCGGTTGTCCATGATGATATCCACTACCGGGATATCGTGCATGACGGCTGTTGTAAGTTCACCCATATTCATATGGAAACTGCCGTCGCCCGAGATGCACACCACTTTTTTATCGGGGCAGCCCACTTTGGCGCCGATGGAAGCCCCAAGGCCGAATCCCATGGTGCCCAGCCCTCCGCTGGTTATAAAAGTCCTCGGCTTCTGGAATTTCCAATACTGCGCCGTCCACATCTGGTGCTGGCCTACGTCAGTGGTTATGATGGCATCCCCGCCCGTAAGGCGGTAAAGCTGTTCGAGTACGTAGGACGGGTGCACCTCTCCAGCTCCGCCCTTGCCTGAAGGCAAGGGGTGCTTCTGCTTCCATTCATCTATCTGTGCCAGCCACTCGTCATGCCGGTATTCAGGCATGCCGCGGATCAGCGCGGAAAGGATCTGCTTTGCATCCCCGATGATATGGTGGTGTGACAGGACATTTTTATCAATCTCGGCCGCATCAATATCAATATGGAGTATTTTTGCCTTCTGCGCGAATTTTTTACGGTTGCCTGCAACTCTATCCGAAAAGCGCGTGCCTATGGCGATGAGCAGGTCGCACTCGTTGGCAGCGCGCGCAGATGCCACTGTGCCGTGCATGCCGATCATGCCGGTGAAAAGCGGATCATCCGCGGGGAAACCGCCAAGACCCAGCAAACTGCACGCAACAGGGGAATGCAGCTTGCTGGCAAAGCAGATAAGCTCTTCCGAAGCGCCCGAGCTGACGATACCGCCGCCCGCGTAGATAAGGGGGCGCTTGCTCTCACCGAGCATCTCCAGCGCCTTTGCGACGGCTTTTTCGGAGACATGGGGCATGGGAAACTCGGGGAACTGCTTTGCCGGGGTATAGTCCGCAACGGCTGCGGTAATATCCTTGGTGATATCCACGAGCACGGGGCCGGGCCTGCCGGAGCGGGCTATGGCGAATGCCTCGCGTATGACCCCTGCTATGGCGTTGACATCCTTTACGATGTAATTATGTTTGGTGATGGGCATGGTGATGCCGGCGATATCCACTTCCTGAAAGCTGTCCCGCCCAAGGAGAGCAAGCGTAACATTGCAGGTGATGGCGACTATGGGGGAAGAATCCATGTATGCCGTGGCGATGCCTGTGACGAGGTTGGTGGCGCCCGGACCGGATGTGGCAATGACTACGCCCGTTCTGCCCGTGGCACGCGCATAGCCGTCCGCCGCATGCGCTGCGCCCTGCTCGTGCGCAGTGATGATATGGCGGATCTTATCGCGGTTATGGTAAAGGGCATCATAGATATTCAGGATGCTGCCCCCTGGAAAACCAAAGATGGTATCCACCTTCTGCTCCAATAAGCATTCTATTACGATCTGCGCACCCGTTTTCTGCATATATGTACCTCCTGGCGCGTGAATATATTCATACAAGGATTAATTATACACCAATATCGTATTGATATAAATACAGCCCCCATCATCCAAATAAGGAGACGAAGGCAACAACCTCCGCGGTACCACTCCGCTTGCCCCGAAAAAAGGGCCGCTTATTGGCGCATCATTTTACTGCGCCGCCCTTATCATAACGGCAGGGACGCCGTCTCCGCTTAATCGCCAACTGCTTTCAGCGGGGAAGCTCCGGGGGGAGGTGGACATTTAAACGGACGGCCGCCTTGCACCAACCGGCGGTTCTCTTATCGTCCTGTAAAGCCACATGGCCCCTTCATTGCCAAAGTATTTATTCTTTATAACAAAAAACCTCCGGCTCCAAATAAGGAGACGAAGGCATGACCTCCGCGGTACCACTCCGCTTGCCTAAGAAATCTTAGGCCGCTTTTCCTGTGCGCATTATTTTGCGCACACCCGATAACGGCAGGGACACCGTCTCCGCTTAATCGCTAAGCTTTCAGCGGAGAAGCTCCGGGGAGAGAGGGCATCTCTTAGGCGGCCGCCTTGCACCAGACCGGCGGTTCTCTTGTGCCTGCAGGTAATGCCATATGGCCCCTTCATTGCAGGAAATCTGGGTTTTTATTACTATAACAGCATATCCGGCGTCGTGTCAATAAAAAAATTTAAAATATGAAACGGCATACCCCTGCAATTATATAATCGTTAAGTAATAACGTTCTATGTTTTATTGCCATGTTCTATGTATTATAATAATCTATAAAAGAATGTTCAAATATATCAAGAGCGGCCGTGTAGTCTGGAAGACCATACCCGGGATGTACGACGAATATATGGAAAGCATCCAGTAAAAAGGACAAAAAAATGCAGTTGAAAACGATAGAATGGAAAAACGGCAGGCTGAGGATGCTCGACCAGAACCGCCTGCCTCACAGGGAAAAATACTTCACAGCCCACACTGCGAATGATGTGCATGAAGCCATCAGACAGATGAGGGTGCGCGGGGCGCCGCTCATCGGCATCGCGGCGGCGTACGGGCTGTATTTAGCTTCGCTGGAGATACGCGGGAACAACGCCCAAAGCTTTCTTGAAAAGCTTAAAGAAAAGGCGGGATACCTCGCTGTTTCCCGCCCCACGGCGGTCAACCTCGGATGGGCGCTGGAGCGGATGATGAGGCGGTCGGCGGCGCTTACGAGTATCCCAAATATCCGCAGCGTACTGCTGGACGAAGCGAAAAAGATACATCAGGAAGATATCGAAACAAACAGGAAGATAGGGGAGAATATGCTTGCCCTGCTCCGCGACGGCATGAGCATCCTGACGCATTGCAACGCGGGGGCGTTGGCTACCGCAGGGTACGGGACGGCGCTCTCGGCGCTTTACCTTGCCAAAGAAAAAGGATGGGACATGAAGGTCTACATTGACGAAACGAGGCCGCGGCTGCAGGGCGCCATGCTGACCGCTTGGGAATTGATGCGCACGGGCATTGATGTAACGCTGATAACAGACAGCATGGCGGCGGCCGTTATGTCCCTGAAGAAGGTTGACGCAGTACTCGTAGGGTGCGACCGGATGGCTGCAAATGGAGATATGGCCAATAAGGTCGGGACGCTGGGGCTATCCATCGCAGCGAAACGCTTCGATGTACCCTTTTATGTCGCGCTGCCGGTCTCATCCATTGAT
>JAUYED010000126.1 GCA_030691525.1 Bacillota bacterium
TCATGCCTTCAATCCCCGGGAAATGGGAAGAATACAGCCGGGTGGAAAGCGTACCGTTGAAAGCGACCGCGGTAATGCGGGGGCACTTTGCAAGAAGGCCGGGGATATCATTCGGCTGTACGTTTTTCACGCTTGAATCCAGGCTGCCTTCCCTCTCGCAGCTCCCCGCCACATCCCATAGCGCCACCCTGTGCCGGAGCAGCATGGCCTTACGTTCTTCGTAGCTTACGGGCAAGGATTCGCCAAGCAGGGCAGAGATGACGCGCCAGAAGCGGTTCTGGGGATGGCCGTAATACTGCCCCTTTTCCAACGACCTTATGCTGGGGCAGGAACCCAGGATAAGAAGGGTGCAGTATTCATCGAATATTGGCTGGAACGAACATATCCGTGACATATGATTATCCTCCTGCAGATAAAATGATTATCCTCAAAAGCATAAAACGGTTGATATCAGACAGAATAATTAAATGCAAAAAAACACCGACTTTAGGAGGCGAAAACCATGGCCAACAAAACCCAGAAGATCAACTGTTCCGTTTCGTCATGCAGGTACAACGATAACAACAACGACTGCACGCTGGATGATATCCAGGTAGCCCCATGCTCCTCGGGCAGCGGAGGCGACCCTGAGGACGAGAGCTACTGCGACAGCTACATAATCCGGTAACTCTGCCAAATTCACCCGAAGGAAGGCGAAACTGTTGGCGCGTGAGATTGACTGCGAAGCTAAGGAGTGCCTGCACAACGGCCTTGGCAAATGCACGGCGTCCATCATTCAGGTGCGGGGGGGGGCTACGTACAGCAGAAAGAAGACTTACTGCAACACTCACACCGACAAAACCGACAGCTTTATGATCACCGCCATCGAGCACATGAAGGGCAATGCAGACTATGGGGTGGGGGACGGCGCAGCATATGAAACGGCCGGGCCGCTGACCGAGTTCCCTGCTACGCCTATATCCTGTACAGCCATCAAGTGCAGGCATAATCAGAACTATCTATGCTCGGCAAAGGATATCCAGATGAACCGGAGCGCCCGCGGGGTTTCGTGCGGCACATTCGACGCTTGAATTTGGGAGAGGGGCTCCGCCCCCCTTCTCAACCTCCCCCCGTCTTGCCCTGCCTGTGCTAACGCACGGCCGGCAGGGCGCTTCTACCGTCTCGAAACTGCTCTCTACTGGCATTTGACGCGCATGTCGCCAAATGTCATCTGTTTTTAAACCCCGTAAAAGGTTAAGGGATAGAATATTACACCGGTTAAGTTGCTTGCAATGTCAAGCTAAGAGATTGCTTCGCCGCTAAAGCTTCTGCGATGACAAGGGAAAAGAGCTGTGCCCCCTTCCCAACCTCCCCCCGAGATAATCTACAAACGAATTGGCCCATCTGCAAGGCAGGATAATAGTATACAAACTGATGCACATGCGGTCAAAACTTTTATTGTTCTAAAGAAAACAGGTACTTTGCCATTTCGAGTTTAACGTGACTCTGACCGGCGGGGACATCCACCATGACAAGCACCAGCAGCTTTTCGGAGGTGGATATACCTGTAAACCACCCTATTTCCCGCGACTTATCCTGCCCTATCTCGGCTGTCCCGGTCTTGCCGATAATGTCCTTGCCGGGGATCCTCACCGGGGAGCCGGTGCCCTCATCTATGATCTTTCTGAGGATGGGGATCAAATAATCCAGT
Source organism: Bacillota bacterium (assembly GCA_030691525.1). Classification (GTDB taxonomy): domain Bacteria; phylum Bacillota; class Clostridia; order Christensenellales; family JAEXRW01; genus JAUYED01. The sequence continues at coordinate 1,691 of JAUYED010000126.1, forward strand.
TGACTGCTCCCAATGAGCCCTTCCTTCAGCTTTTCGGGCTTAAATTCATGAGCAAGCTCGTAGCCGGTGCCTTTTGTGGCGTATTCGCTTGCTACGATCATGGGGCGGGGCACGTCGCCGGTAGCGAAGGCGCAGCAGTAGGCGGCAAGCTGGAGTGGTGTTATGAGCATCTCTCCCTGCCCGTAGCCGTAGTCGGCCAGCAGCTTGATGGTATAATCGGTGCCTTCATTCACGTAATTGGACGTAGTTACAGGCAGGTCGAAGGGGAAGGGAGAACCCAGCCCCAGCGAATTGGCCAGCTCGTCCATGCTCTCCTTACCCATGGAAAGCGCTGTGAAGGCAAAAAAGATGTTATCCGAGTGCAGCAGCGCGGTTTCAAGCTTCAGGGGCTTGCCGCTGTCAAGTTTGCGCTTGATGGGCGGGAAAGTCCAGTTATAGCCCTCTGGTATCCACCTATTATCCTTGATCGTGCCGGTAAACTCTGTATTTGGCGTAAGGACCCCATCGGCCAGCGCCTTGGCTGCAACAAAGGGCTTGATGACGGACCCGGGCGGATACAGCCCCGAGAGCGCACGGTTAAAAAGCGGCCGGCCGCTCTTCTCATCGTTCAACTGCTTCCAGGCTGCTTCAGGCACTGAGAGGGAGAAGAGGCCGTTATCGTAAGTAGGATAGCTGGCGATAGCCCTTATTTCCCCCGTGTCGGCGTTCATGGCAATGATGGCGCCGCTTTTCCCCGTGCCCAGCTCCGTAGAAAGCGCCATTTCGGCGCGCTGCTGGAGAACGGGATCCACAGTCAAATACAGGTCAAGGCCGTCTATCTTATCCTGGATGTAGAGAGTGCGCTTTTTGACGCCCAGGTCGTCATATACGGCGGCCTCAAGGCCGGATGTGCCCCGAAGGTCATCCTCAAAAGCCGCTTCCAACCCCGTCTTCCCGATATAGGAATCTGCGTTGTAACCCTGGCCCTCATGCGCGGCCAGCTCTTCCTTGCTTATCAGGCGGACGTAGCCCAGCGTATGCGCAAGCATCTCCCCCTCCGGATAGAGCCGGGCCTTCCTGTACGCAGCCGAATCAATCCCAACGCCGGGAATGGCCAGGAGTGCGGACTTGGTTTCCACCGAAAGCTCGCCGGGCATATAGGATGGTTGGATGATGGCAAACCCGTCCCTTTTGGCTTTGGGCTGCTTCAGGGCCTGCGAGACCACGCTTTCATCCAATTCCAGGATAGATGAAAGGCCTTTGACCAGCGCAGCTTCATCCTTGATCTTGCTTAAAGAAACGTAGACGGTTTCGGCCATGACGTTCAAAGCCAGGGGGGTGCCGTCTGCCGCAAATATTTCGCCGCGCTGGGGAGAAAGGGTGGTTTTAGCCACGTAATCTCCCCATTCCATCCCTGAAAAGAGTAGAGAAGGGCCCCACTCCACCAGCCAATCGCCGTTCTGCTCGAAGAGCTGCATCACGCAGGGCTCTGACAGCTCCCCTGCAAGGCCGGTATCATATACCATGGTGTATGAAAAGCTGAACCAGCCCTGCCCCGAAGTGATATCGCCGCCATCCGCGCGGCAGCTTTTGACATCCAGCGCATCGAACGCACGGGTATATAAAGAAACGAAAATGTCTTTATCTATATGGACGGAAGCGTGAGCTGTCAGATAGGAATAGGCCTGCTCGAAACGCTTAGCTGAAATGTCGGATATAAAAGAAAGCGCGCTGCTTTCAGCGGAAACATCCGAGCAACCCGAAAGAGGAAGCAGGCCGCTGCAAAGCAGTACGAAAGCGAATACATAGGAGAGTCTGCGGATAAGATTCATTATCAACCACCATCAAACTACCTTTTTCGCACCTATTATAAAGCTTTAGTAAGGGGCGTGTAAAGCGAAGCCGGGGACTCAATTGACAGTGAGGACGATTATAAGATAAAATCTATCTTAACAATTAGGTAACATATCTTGGAGCTTGGAGAATGAAAAACAGCAAGCAGACGTACAAGGACATAGGATATGAGCCGCGCACCTATAAAGGGGTGCTTTATACGCCTGCAAACGTTTCTGCCGGCAAGGGCAGAAACAAGCGAAAGAAAAAGCCGGGCAGAAAGCACTTTTCAATCGGCTCGGCGTTCGCTTCGGCGGGCAGGGCCATCCTTGCCCCTTTTTCTATGATCGCTTCCCTCTTTAAAAGAAGGAAACAGCGTGAAGCACGAAAGAATGCTCCTCTACCTATCCTTAACCCGCGGTACGTGAGCAAAATAAGGGAGAAGGACAGGCAGGCCGCAGACCTTCGCATAGGTACGCTGCCCGTGATCGGCCCTACCGTAAAAAGCGGCGCGGAGCAAGTGCCCGAAAGCATAAAAAAAATTTCTGAACGTATGAACATGTGGATGTCCTGGAAGGGTTTGACTATCATCGGCGGATCGGCTTTACTGGCTGCGGCGCTGGTGGTAGCGCTCTACGTTGGGCTGGTACCGAAATACAATGTCATCGTGGACGACGGCGGGGTGATTTCGCAGTATCGGACGTTTGCTGCCAACGTAGGGGAGTTTATTGATTCCATTGACTTCAACTTGCAGACGGAGGATGTCGTTGAGCCATCGCCCGAAACCAAGATGGCCGAAGGGCTCGAGATCTATATTTACCGTGCATTTCCTGTCACCATCGTATCCGAAGACAAGCTGATTGAAATAAATATCGCCAAAGGTACGGTGGAGGACGCCCTTATAAAGGCCGGGGTATCCTATGACGAGGACGATATCTTCAACCCTGCGCTTGATGCGCTGCTTGCCAAGGGCGTCAAAGTGGAGCACTATGCTGTAGAGGTGCAGGTCAAAACCGTTGAGGAGAAGATCGCTTACAAAACTATAGAGAAAAAAGACCCGCTTTTACAAGGGGGCAAGACAAAGGTGAAGCAAAAAGGTGTTACGGGCTTAAGAAGCGTGGAGTATAAATACATTTATAAGAATGGCGAATATATCCGCAAGATAGCCATCTCTACCGAAGTGCTGAAAAAGCCGGTGGATAAGATCGTGCTGGTAGGCAGTGGGCATAGACTGGCGCGGTACATATTCCCTGACACGCGTCCCGAAACGCCCCCCACTCCCGACGAGATAAAAGAAGTGAGGGTAGCAACCTATGTGACTGCATATACACACTCCGGGCATACGACTGCCCGCGGGAACTGGCCTCGACCTGGCACGATAGCCGCAGACCCCATCCAGCTCCCCTATGGGACCAAGATCTGGGTGCCGGGATATGGCTACGGCGTGGTGAAAGACACCGGCTCCATGCGCCATCGGCCGCAAGAATTGGATCTGGATCTCTTCATGAACACCTCACGGGAATGCGTAAACTGGGGACGTAAAAGGAACTATACTTTCTACATCCTTAAATAGTACTGATCCTGCGGCGAGGCGCCGCAGTTTTTACATTCAAAAGGGAATGAAGATGATGTTTAACGCAGCTTCCCCCGCACAGCTGGACCAGGCGCTTTCCCGCCACGGTATTTCATTAAAAAAGAGCTTGGGCCAGAACTTTCTCATTGATGAGAACATCCTGAAAAAAATAATCGAGGCGTCAGGGGCGCAAAAGGGCAGTATCTTTCTGGAGATAGGGCCGGGAGCCGGCGCGCTGACGCAGAAGCTTTGCGGCGCGGGTGCGCACGTTGTTGCAGTGGAGATAGACAGGGCGCTGATCCCGCTTCTCCATGAAGCGCTCCAGGGCATGGACGCCAAAGTAATCTGCCAGGACATACTGAAAACCGACCTCGATGCGCTCTATGAAAGCGAGCTCAAGCGGCCATTCAAAGTCTGTGCGAACCTGCCCTATTATATCACTTCTCCCGTCATCTTTTTGCTGCTTGGCAGCGGCCTGCCCATCCTCTCCATGACGTTCATGGTACAGGCCGAAGTGGCCAGGCGCATGGCTGCTGAACGCGGCAAGGACTACAGCCCGTTTTCCATCGCGGTGCAGTACCACGCGGAGGTAAGGCAAATCGCGCGCGTCGCGCCGACATGCTTCATGCCCCGCCCTGACGTGGCATCCGCCATCATCCGGCTGGATATGCGGAAGGAGAAAACAGTTCGGGTATCGGACGAGAAGCTCTTTTTTGCTCTCGTGCGGCAGAGCTTCGCAATGCGAAGAAAAACGCTGGTCAACAACCTTTCCGCCGGCGATTGGGGACTGGGAAAGCCCGAATGGGAACAGTTCCTTGCTGCCTGCGGGATAGGACCGTCTGTCCGCGCTGAGGAAATTATGATTAAAGACTTTGCCAATCTTTCAAATATGCTATACAAAATGCTCAATTCCATTCAACAACCGCTAAATAATGCATAAAATAAAATATAAAATTGCAAAAAACATTTTGCGTTTTAAAAATTGCGTGATATTATATACACGTTGGATATGTTTATCGCATGCTTTTTTAGCTACCCAAATGCCATCGGATCTATGAAAGCGATCCCAAGGGCGTGGGCAGGCCGGAGGAAGCCGCTGCGTTTGTGATAAAATTTTAAGTTGGGATTTGGAGGGAAAAGAAAAAATGGAGACGTATGGCATTGAAAAGCTCGGCATCATCAACCCAAAGGCAGTGTGGCGGAACCTCGCGCCGGCGCTTCTGGTGGAGAAGGCGCTTGAACGCGGTGAAGGCCATTTGCTGGACAACGGGGCGCTTGCAGTATTCACCGGCAAATACACCGGCCGCTCGCCCAACGACAAATTCATCGTGAATGAGCAGAGCGTTCGCGACGACATCGCATGGGGGAAGATAAACGTCCCCTTTGAACCGGGGAAATTCGACAGTATCTACGAAAAGATGATGTCCTACCTGCAGGAGCGTGAACTCTTCATATTTGACGGCTTTGCAGGGGCAAACAAGAAATACAGGATAAAGGTGCGCGTTGTCAACGAACTGGCTTCGCAAAATCTTTTTATCCGCTCCATGCTGCTTCGCCCAAATGAAGCCGAGCTGGCAGATCTTATTTCCGGCCACGAGCTTACCGTCATCTGCGCCCCGGGATTCAAATGCGTCCCCGAAGTGGACGGGACGAGGAGCGAATGCGCCATCCTTGTCAGCTTTGAGAGGAAACTCATTCTGATCGCGGGCTCGCAGTATGCCGGAGAAATGAAAAAGAGCATCTTTTCTTACCTCAACTTCGCGCTTCCCAAAATCGGCGTATGCTCGATGCACTGCAGTGCCAATATCGGAAAAGATGGGGACACAGCGCTGTTTTTCGGGCTTTCGGGCACGGGGAAGACCACGCTTTCTGCAGACCCCAAGAGGAAGCTGATAGGCGACGACGAGCACGGCTGGTGCGATGAGGGCATATTCAACTTTGAAGGCGGCTGCTATGCCAAATGCATCCGGCTTTCGAGGGAAAACGAGCCGCAGATATATGATGCCATACGCTTTGGCACGCTGACGGAAAACGTTGTTTACGATAAACAGACACGCAAGCCCGACTATGACGACGAATCGGTCACCGAAAACACCCGCGCGGGATACCCTGTGGACTTTATCCCCAACGCCGAGCTTTCGGGCGTAGGCGGGCACCCCAGGACGGTGGTCTTCCTCACGGCAGACGCTTTCGGCGTCATGCCCCCTGTGGCAAAGCTGAGCAAGGAAGCTGCGATGTACCATTTCGTTTCGGGATATACAAGCAAGCTGGCGGGAACCGAGAGGGGCATCATACACCCCGAGCCCAACTTTTCAACATGCTTTGGGGCGCCGTTTTTGCCTCTGCACCCCGGCGTTTATGCAAAACTGCTGGGCGAGAGGATAGAAAAGCACGGTGCCGCCGTGTACCTGATCAACACCGGCTGGTCGGGCGGGCCGTACGGCGTAGGAAAGCGCATGAGCATACGGGTGACCCGGGACATCGTAACTGCCGCGCTGAACGGGGAGCTGGGTGATGTGCCGTGCCGGCATGATGACATTTTCAACTTTGACGTGCCGACGTATTGTCCCGGCGTCCCCGGCGAGGTGCTCAACCCCCAAAATACCTGGGGGGACAAAGCGGCCTACGAGCGGGCAGCTCAAGAACTGGCGAACAAGTTTGCAGAAAACTTCAAAGCCAAGTATACAGATATGCCTCAGGATATCGTTGAAGCGGGGCCCAAAGCAAAATAGTGAGAGTACAAATTAACGCATTTCTATAGGGTTTATGCCTCCGGCGGATGGTGGTTTTGGAGATGTGGGAAGGGTCACGCTCATTCAGATGGGCGCTTCTCGAAGGAAAGCCAGTAGCCCGTGCCGTCGCGCGCCGGAGCGAACCTGTCGAAGCCCCGAAGATGAGGAGGCGGACGCAAGGCATATTGCCCGGGCACACCCACTGCCCGCACATATTCTCCGCCGCCTCTGTTTTCACCGGTGATGTAATGCCAGTAAAGCCCTTCGTACTGCACCCGCTGCCAGACCCAGCCATCGAACTCCCCGGGGAGGAAGGGCGAGACTTCGGAGCCGGCCGCAAGCGGGCAGCCAATAGTCTGCACGTTACCCGAAAACGGAAGCTCCCGACGTCCTAACCCTCCTGCGCCGCCAGTTGGCGCTTCTGCCGCCTGCGCCATGCTGCCGTTCCTGTCCGGGCCCTCCGCTCCGGCTGCGACTGCTTCCTGGAATGGTTCCCCGCCTGCATTGGATCTTTCTGCTCCGGCGGGAACATCTCCCGCGGGCGGAACCTCTGACATCGGTTCAATGGCCTCCGTTTGGGGAGGGAGCATTGGAGAAGTAGGTATCGGCTTCGGGGGTTTCTCCAGCCCCAGGGCGCGCTCCACCGCGTGCTGCGTGTTGAAACCCGGTTTCCCTCCCTGCACCAGTATGATGCCGTCAGACGACTGCACCACCGCTGCCCCAGCATATCGCGATGAACGGCTGCATTCAAGCTCCCCGCGAAGCGAGGCATAACCGCTCCCCGAAGAGCGCATGACTCCTGCGACGGCAGCAGCGCCCTGCTCATCGAAAAGCACAAGCAAGGAAGAGGCATGGTCTTCCAGCCTGGCCTGTGCGGCAAAAAATACCCTGCCGCCTACAAAGCGGACCCTGCAGTAACCGCACGGCGCGCCGCTTGAGCTGCCGAATATGAAAACCTGCTGGCTGAGGGGCTCCATTCAAACATGCACTCCTTACCAAAAATATACGCCGCAGGAGTGCATTTAGAATATGCGGTAACGCGGAAAAGAAGGCATTATTCCTTAAATAAACGGAGCTGCTGCCCTGCTTTTCGCGGCCGCAGCCCGATGGTATAATAAACAGTATGATACAGCCATAGCCCCGCTGTGGTATAAAACGTATATTCAGGTAGTAAGCTTTGAAAAAAGCTTAATCAGGGCCTAAGGAGGCGTCAAAGAAATGATCATAAAATGGTTGGGACATTCATGTTTCAGATTGGAATCCGACGGGGGCACGGTCGTGATAACCGACCCGTTCAATGAGACGGTGGGTTACCCGCTGCCTCAGGGCCGTGCAGACGTTATCACTGTCAGCCATGCCCACAGTGACCACAACAACACGGGCATCATCGAAGGCAAGCCTGTCATCATTGACACGCCGGGCAGGCATGAAGCAGGCGGCCTGACCATCACGGGCTTCATGACGTACCATGATGCCATGGATGGAGTGCTGCGCGGAAAGAGCATCATCTTTATCGTTGAAATAGACAGGCTGCGCATCTGCCACCTGGGGGACTTGGGACACGTACTGTCCGAGGAAAAGGTGAAGGAGCTGGGCAGGGTGGATGTGCTGCTGATCCCTATAGGCGGGGTTTACACCATTGACGCACCGGCTGCTGCCAAGGTGGCAGAAAGTATCGCTCCCAACATCATCATCCCCATGCACTACAAGCTGAATTGCGTGCGCTATGACATTGAAGGCGTATTCCCATTCACAGAAATTATGAAGGGGCGATATGACGTGAGCAGCCTGGGCGGTAACACCCTTGAGGTGGATGCCGGTAAAGCAAAAAAGCGCCAGACGGTCATCGTGATGAACTATTACTAGGGGAAAACGGGAATATCCCTCTAAATCCGCCCGTTTTTTTGTTGACACTGGCAGAACGGCTCATTTAGAATGAATAAGGTGGCAGCGCGTTTATACAAAAGATTTGGGGGATTTGAGCAATGGCAAAATATATTTTTGTGACCGGCGGGGTGGTTTCGTCACTGGGCAAGGGCATCACATCCGCTTCGCTTGGGCGGCTTCTCAAATCCAGGGGGCTAAGGGTTTCTATCCAAAAATTCGACCCGTACATCAATGTAGACCCCGGCACCATGAGCCCCTACCAGCACGGGGAAGTATTCGTAACGGAAGACGGCGCAGAGACAGACCTCGACCTGGGGCATTACGAACGCTTCATTGATGAAAACCTTTCACAGTACAACAACTTTACCACGGGCAAGATATATAATACAGTCCTGGAGAAGGAACGTAAGGGGGACTTCCTCGGCGGTACGGTCCAGGTGATCCCCCACATTACCAACGAGATCAAAAGATGTATCAGGAGCGCGGAAAAAAACAACGACCCCGACGTTGTGATCACTGAGATCGGGGGAACAGTAGGCGACATCGAGTCGCTTCCTTTTTTAGAAGCAATCAGGCAGATGAAGTGGGAAGTAGGCCCGGGGAACTGCATATACATACACGTAACGCTTGTACCCTACCTCAGCAAGGTGGGAGAACTCAAGACCAAGCCGACGCAGCACAGCGTCAAGGAGTTACGCTCCATCGGTATCCAGCCCGATATCATCGTCTGCCGTACCGAGATGCCTCTCTCGAGCGATCTTAAAGCCAAAATAGGGCTTTTCTGCAATATTGAAGGCAAGTATGTAATGCAGAACCTTGATGCCGAAAGCATCTACGAAGTTCCCATCATGCTGCGGAACGAAGGGCTGGACAACGCTGTATGCGAAAAACTGGAGCTCAAATGCGGCAAAGCCAACCTCGGGGAATGGGAGAATATCGTTTACCGGCTCAAAAACCCCAAGAAGAAAGTCAGGATCGCACTGGTCGGCAAGTACGTCGAGCTTCATGACGCCTACCTGAGCATCGTCGAATCGCTGACCCATGCAGGAATATACCATGAAGCATGCGTAGAGATCGAATGGATCTCCTCAGCGCTCCTTGAAGAAAACGGGGATATAAAACGTCAGCTGCAGAACATATCGGGAATCCTCGTCCCCGGAGGTTTCGGAGAGCGGGGCATCGAAGGGAAGATCCGCGCAATCAAATACGCCCGCGAAAAAGCCATCCCATACCTTGGCATATGCCTAGGCATGCAGTTGGCCGTGGTGGAGTTTGCGAGAAACGTCTGCGGCCTGAAAGGCGCCCACAGCACCGAACTGCAGCCCGCAACCAACTACCCTGTGATAGACATCATGCCCGATCAGAAGAACATCAAAGGGCTGGGCGGCACAATGCGGCTTGGCGGATATACGTGCAGGCTTGAAAAAAATACCCTCGCGAGCAAGGCCTACGGAGAAAAAGTGGTCACAGAAAGGCACCGCCACAGGTACGAGCTCAACAACGAATACCGAAGCATCCTGGAGGAGAAAGGGATGGTCTTTTCAGGAATCAACCCTGAACTGGATCTGGTGGAGATCATCGAATTGCCCGGACACCCCTGGTTCGTAGGTGTGCAGTTCCACCCTGAATTCAAGTCCCGCCCAAATCGGCCGCATCCCCTGTTCAGGGATTTTGTGGGCGCAGCCCTCAAAAAGGCGGAGAAATAGCTTCGCCCCCTTCCCAATCTGCGGTAGCCATCTGATTCCCCGAGCAATATTAATACTATTTATCGGAAAAATTTTAAATATTTTTTCTATATTCCCATCAAACCCCTTGAAATTGAATAATTTAGTGTTATAATGTTGTGTAATAGATACTAAATATTACATATTGAGATTATATCTGCAAAAACCAGCATATTTCGACAATAACACTAATAATTTGGTAAATATTTAGCCTTTGTACACCAAAGGCCTGGTATGTTTTTGGGAAAATGTCGAAAATCATAGAAGGAGGCAAGTAAAATGTCGGAAAAAGTAAAAGTCCTGTTGGTTGATGACAACCGCCAGCTCCTGATGTCCCTGAAGGACTATTTTTCAAGGCAGGGCGATATCGAAGTGGCAGGCGTCGCGGAAAACGGTCTGCTGGCTATCGAGCTGATGAAAAGAGGCGGCATTGACGTGCTGGTACTGGACATCATCATGCCCCAGATGGATGGGCTGGGTGTGCTGGACTGGCTGCTGAGCAAGGAGATTCCACAAGTTCCAGACGTAGTGGTGATGACGGCGATGGGGCACGAGGACATCATCCGCCGGGTCAGCGACATGGGCGTTAAATACTTCATGGTGAAACCCATCTCGCCTGAACAGCTGCATAAGAGGATCCTTGAGATCAGGGGGCTGCGCATCATCAAAAGAGCGATACCTAATATCCTGCCCGCAAACCATCTTTCGATGAATGAAGAGATCACCAGCATATTCCTGACGGTCGGGATCCCTGCTCATATCAAGGGATACCATTTCTTGCGCGAGGCGATCAAAATGGTGGTGGACGACAGCGACCTTATCAACAGCATCACTAAAGGGCTTTATCCCGGGGTCGCAAAGCGGTTCAACACGACTTCAAGCAAGGTGGAACGGGCTATCCGGCATGCCATAGAGGTGGCTTGGACGAGGGGCAGGATAGAAAACATCAACACCATATTTGGATACAACATCTATACAAAAAACGACAAGCCCACAAACGGCGAATTTATCGCACTTTTAGCGGACAAGCTCCTCATCGAGAGAAACCAGATCGCTTGAATTGACCAACCCTTCAAGCGCGCAAAGGGAAAACTTATCCACATATTCATACACATTGTGGATAAGTCGCTGCCGCTGATAAAAAGCACCTTGAAAAATGCATCAGAATAAGAAAAAAGCCCTGCATTTTCCCTGGAGGACGGCACCAATGGTCCAATGATTGAGAGCAATCATCTTTGTAAAATTATCATGTATATTTTTCCTTCCCGGTTTGTAGATATATTAAGAGGAAGAGTTGGCAGGAGCGGGGAGGGCAGGGAAAATGAAACAAAACCATGAGCTGCTTGAAATGACACAAATGGTGCCTGCAGTCACGGCGCAGGCCTCCATTGAGGGAGCTATGACGGTGCCCGAAGGAATGCCCGATATGGCATCTGTGCTTTCGGTGGAAGCCCGCGCTCAGATAGAGAGTGCTGAGCCGGTGGAAAACGGGGTCATGATGGAAGGTGAAGCGGAATTTACCATCATCTACACGGATGCAGAAAACGAACCCTATTCCTTTACTATGACGACGGGATTCAAGCACAGCATGCAGATGCCGGGGGCAAAGCCCGGGATGGATGCTGACGTAGACGCAAGGATCACCGAACTTTCCTATACCCTGAAGGACGGAAGGACCATCTCGTCCCAGGCAGTGGTGGAGATAGAGGTTTCCATGCAGAGCGAGGAGCAGGAAAGCGTACTGTCCAGCGCTGCTGACGAAGCGCTCCAAGTGCAGACCAGAAGGGTACAGGTGCCCGGAAAGTGCTGCACCGCTTCGGCAGTGCATCTGGCCAGGGATGACGCAGCGATCCCCCAGGGCGAGCCGCGCGCCAGGCGCGTGCTGTTCTGCGGAGGGATAGCACGGGTGCTCGCTTCGGTCTTTGAACAGGGCAAGCTTATCGTCCGAGGAACACTCAGGGTGACGATCATCTACGCTACGGGTGAGAAAAGAAGGCCTATCGTTCAATTCGTCCACAACATCCCATTCGAGCATATGCTGACGATGGAAGGATGCAGGGAGTGTGCGAGGAAAAGAGTAAGGGCCCGGGTAAGGGACAGCGACTGCAGGATAGAAGATGAAGGGCGTGTACTGCGCATCGAATCCACGGTGTTCATAAACGGCCGCTGCTGTAACCTGCTACTGGCCGAGACCATCGTGGATGCCTACTCTACGAAGCAGAAAATCGGGTTGGACACAGTGGATATGTCCTGGCAGAGCGAGGCCGCGGAGGCAGACGGACGGCTTTCCATGCGCGAGGCGGCACCCGTTCCTGAAAATATGCCGGCCATGGGAGAGCTGCTTTTCGTAAGCGCCCGCCCTGTAGTGACTGCGGGAAAAGCCATGGAAAACAGCGTATCGGTAGAAGGGTTAGTGCAATGCCGCATCATTTATACCTCAGATGAAGGGAAGATGGCCTCATATGCGGTGGACGCTCCCTTTGTCATCAATATGACCGCCGAAGGCGCGGGCGAAGGTATGGGTGTGGCAGCTGAAGTGGTCGTAGAGCAGGCAGGCGTAGGACCCAGCGGGGAGCTTCGCATCGAGCTGTCCTGCCACGCAACGGTGACGAAGGAAGAAAAGGAAACGGCGGTCTCGGCCATAAGGGATGAGGGGCTGCTGGAAGCTGCAAGTGGTATTGCGGTACACTTCGCCGGAGAGAGCGATACGTTCTGGTCAGTGGCAAAAGAATATGCGGTCACCATGGAGCAGCTGATGGACACTAACCCCCAGTTGTCGGAAGGCCGTTTTTCCAGCGGACAGAAGGTCACGATATTCAAACCGTATGAGAGGTAGGTTCCAGCATAAAAAAAACCCCGCTTAGGGCAAAACCCGGCGGGGTTTTATGTTTCAATTTGCCCAACCCTGCCCGATAGGCACTGTCTGTACCAGGTGATCCAAACTCTCGAAGCGATACCCCCGGTTCTCCCATTCAGTGAGCACGGCATCCAGGATCTCGGCATTGGTCCTGGACGTTGCATGCAGAAGCGCGATCTCCCCGGGATGCGTCCTGGGGAATATCTTTGAAAAAGCGTATTCATGGCTGGGCTGCTTATCATTCATCCAGTCGGCGTAGGCAAAACTCCAGAATACCGTAGTATAGCCCAGCTCCTGTGCGTATTTCAGCGTCAGCTCGGTGAATGCACCCTCGGGCGGCCGGAAAAAGCACGCCATTTCCTGCCCGGTAACCTGCCTGTACAGCCCTTCTATATCTGTCAGTTCCTTTTTAAATGCCTCAAAGTCAAAAAGGTGCGACATCTTCTTGTGATTCATCGTATGATTGCATACAAGATGACCCTCTGCTACCATGCGGCGGACAAGGTCGGGCCGGGTCTTAACGTAATGCCCTGTAAGAAAAAACGCGGCATGCACGTTATGTTTTTTCAATACGTCCAGAATATTAGCGGTGTAGCCGTTCTCATACCCCGCGTCGAAGGTGAGATAGATGATTTTTTCATCGGGGCTGCCAACGTAATAGGCCTTATAATTTTTGACGAAGGGCGCTTCACCCATAGGAAGGGGCTGGAGCCCATCCTCCCGCGGCTTGAAATACCAACTATGCTCCAGCGCCAGCGTGGGTATATCTCCCCCTTCGGGCGTGCTGTTGCAGGATTTGACGGACAGTATTATGATGGGTATGGCAATGGCGACGAGGAGCAAAAGCATGGCGACAGAAACCAAACGCCTATTTATTCTGATCAGCTTCATGGGCATACCCCGCTTAGATTTGCTGCATTCACAAAGGTGCACGCTATGATTCTATGAGGAACGGCGAGCCGGTTATTACAACGTAAAACCAAGGCAGGGAGCTAAATAATGCAAAAAATAGAATTGAACGCTTACGCCAAAATCAACCTCGCACTCAAAATCATGGGGAGAAGGGAAGACGGTTTCCACCTGCTGGATATGGCTATGGCGGAAATCGGACTCTTTGATACCGTTGAGGTTACAATAAAGAAGAGCGGCATAACCCTTGAAGTACCCGCCGGAATGCCCGGGGGGATGAAAAATACCGCTTACAAGGCAGCCGCGCTTTACTTTGCCCGCGCAGGTATCCGGAGTGGAGCGAATATACGCATAGTCAAGCACATACCCGAGCGGGCGGGTCTTGGCGGCGGGAGCAGCAATGCCGGAGCCGTTTTGAAGGCGCTGGACAAGCTATACCGGGCAATTTCACCCCAGGCGCTCCATGATGTGGCGCGTCAGGTGGGAGCAGACGTCCCCTTTTTCCTGACGGGCGGGACAGCGCGGTGCCGGGGAGTAGGGGACATCGTAGAGCCCCTTCACGTAAAAGAGCCGCTGCATATAGTCGTCCTGTGCCCGAAGACGGGGCTGGGCACCCCGCTTGTTTATCAGGCGTATGATAAACAGAGCGTACACTCAAGCGGCAACATTGAGATCGTCTGTGGAGCTCTGGAAAAGGGGGACACCCTGCTTCTCTGCCGCTCCATATTCAACGACCTTGAGGAAGCGGCAAGCTGCCTGTGCCCCGAAGTGCCCGCAGCCAAAGAAGCGCTTTTGGAGGAAGGTGCGCTTGCTGCGATGATGAGTGGGAGCGGGACGTCGGTTTTTGGCATTTACGCTTCGGGGGAAGAAGCGCGCGGTGCAACAGAAAAAATACGGGAAAGAAACCGGGACAAGTACCGGCTGATATTCTGGCAGTGATTTAATGTTGTGGCGCATAGGAGAGATTATAGAGCGGCAGAGGAGCGGTTATTAAGCGTCAAAGGAGATTTGGGTCATTACTATGGGGTTTATGCCTCCGGCGGGCAACCTTTTGAACGCCCAAAAGGTTGCCGAAAAGGCGCTGGGGCTGCAATGTTGTGAGGGGGGCTTCTTGCCAAATAAATTGTCAGCCGCCCCCCGTCCCAGACCTCCCCCCAGCATTTGGTCTGCCTCGTCCGTCAGACCAAATAAAGGAGTGCTATCTGACGTACACGCCGCCAGATAGCACGGATTAAAAGCCCCAGACCCCATCGGATATTATACTGCTATGTGAAGCCGCCCACCCCTATCCCTCCCGTTGCGGGGGGATTTATATTATCAGGGTCATGAGTTACGGGAGGGGACTGATGGTTTGGGTCTTTTGCTCGGGTATTGGCTGGCGCACCTTTGGTGCTTGCCAATAAATCGCAAAAAACCCGTCGAGTATTAAGTTCTTGAAAATTTAGTTAGGGGTAGGGAAGCGGTTATAAAGCGACGAAGGAGCGGTTATTAAGCGGCAAAAATATTTTGATATCTTCGGATTCTAATATTTAAATAATTACGGAAACGCTAACGCATATGAAAAATGTGCGTTTTTTTGTTTTACCTGGCAGCTCAGCCATAGTTCACCTAATATAAGAAAGCACGATGCAAAGAAATACTATTACCATAAAAGAATATTTTTTTCATCACAGCCCACCCAGTTTTGACGAACCTGACGGGAGGCACTGTTTAAGGATTTTTTATGCGGGAATAATCAGGAAAAGACCGTTACGGAAAGGAATGCCGAAGATGAAAAAAGCCCTGATAATCACCGCGATCCTCGTAATACTTCTCGCTTCGCTTTTGATGTGGAAAAACTCCTGGCAGGCAGCGCAGAAAAGGGACGAGGGAGAGGTCCTTCGCCTGCATGTGGTGGCAAACAGCGACGCTGCAGCCGACCAGCAGGCCAAACAGAAGGTCAGAGAAGCCATCATGCCCCTGGTTGCTTCGGTAAAAGATGCAGGGGATGAAAAGGATGCCGAAAGAATCCTGAACGAGCTCCTGCCTGATATCCGCAGGAAGGCGGAAGACACGCTGCAGGACTGCGCTATGGATTACGGCGCCAGCGCAAGCATCGGAACGTTTGATTTCCCTGCTAAATCTTACGGAGCCAGGGTCTATCCCGCCGGCGAATACCGCGCGCTGAAAGTGGTGCTCGGCAAAGGAAAAGGCGAGAACTGGTGGTGCGTGATCTTCCCGCCGCTTTGCATCTTTGACGCGGCAGGAGCGCCTATCAGTATGGACGGAAGCGAGATGGGCGTACAGTACAAGTCCATCTTTGAGGAGCTGTGGGAAATGATATTCGGCAAAGCAGGAGGATGATTCCCTTAATCATTACAAGATCCGGGGTGTATATGTATGCTTAAAAAGATCGTTTGTATGCTCGCAACAGCCCTGCTGCTGATGAGCATAGCCATGCTGCCTGTCCTGCTTGAAAATTCCGCCGAAGCAGTCAAAAAAGGCGACAGGGGCAGCGAAATCATCAAAATCCAGACGCGCCTGAAGGATTGGGACTACTACAAGGGCAGGGTAGATGGAATATTTGGCGTGCTCACAGAGGCGGCGGTCAGGGAGTTCCAAAGAAAAAACGGGCTTTACCCTGACGGCGTCGTAGGGAGCAAGACGGCTGCAAAAATCGGCGTTTACCTGCCTTCCCTTACGGCAGCCAAGCGTTCCAATCCAGGGAAAAATGACGTGCAGCTTCTCGCGCGCCTTGTGCACGCCGAATCAAGAGGGGAACCATATAAGGGAAAAGTCGCCGTGGCGGCCGTAGTATTGAACAGGGTCAAAAGCCCCAAGTTTCCCAACTCTATCGCCGGAGTCATTTACCAGCCGGGCGCCTTTACGGTGGTCGCTGACGGCCAGATAAACCTGAGCCCCGACGCAGAAAGCTTACGCGCCGCGCGCGATGCCCTAAACGGCATGGACCCCAGCGGCGGCGCCATTTACTATTATAACCCTAAAAAGACGTGGAATAGATTCATGCTGTCCCGGCCAGTGGTGGCTGTGATCGGAAACCACAGATTTTGCAAGTAAGGAGTGGGAAAGATGTCTAAGTGGAAAAGATGGGTTCTCCCGTCGCTGTGCATCATGCTGGGGCTGTTCTTTATCGGTGCTGTGGTCTGGGGCGTACTGCAGACGAATGAAAAGGAAAGTTACATAAGGCGTGTACAAAGCGTGTACGATAGCGCGTTTGGCCAGATGTGCAACGGCGTATCGAACCTTGAAGACAAGCTCTCCAAGCTGCTGGTAGCTTCGGGGACTTCTATGGGGCAAACGAACCTGCTTTTGATGGATGCATGGCATGAAGCGGGGGGGACTGAGCATATGATGAGCGAGCTTCCAGTATCGCAGGCGGCCACAGCCGGCCTGACCAGATTCATCAACCAGGTGGGCGATTACTGCTATATGCTCGCAAGGAAGATCTCTATGGGAGGGAGCATGGACCAAAACGATGTGAACCAGCTCGCCACCCTGACGGATGAATGCAAAAAAATATCTACCGAGCTTGATGATATAAGGGCTTCAGGTGGATTGCAATGGGCGCTCACTTCCAACGAATACTACGCGCTGAGCGCTGATGGCCCCCACGCGGCCGGCCAGCTGGAAAAGACAGTTGAAGACTATCCCACCCTGCTTTATGATGGGCCGTTCTCGGACAGCAGCGAAAACAAAAAGCCCAAGCTGATGCCTGAAAACGACGTATCGCTTGACGAAGCCAAGACCATCGCACTAAACGCCATACGGACTCCCGGGACCACGCTGACCAAAAGCGACGAGCTTGAGGGCACGGTGCCCTGCTGGTCGCTGCAGGGAACGCTGGGGGATGGCAGAAGAGTGGAGATCTCGGTGACGAAAAAGGGCGGATACGTCATGATGATGACGGTGCAATCCTCTGACACTCAGGGGAGCACGACCCCGAGCGACGAGGTGCTGGACGACCTGGGGAAAAAAGCGGTGGCCTACCTTGACTCTATCGGCTATAAGAGCATGAGCCCGTCTTTCTCGCAGTACTACGACGGGCTGGTCGTGGTCAGCTGCGTGTATACTGAGAATGACGTGCTTATTTACCCTGATATGGTCAAGGTATGGTTCGATCTGCAGAGCGGGCTTCCGGCAGGCGTTGAAGCTCATGGATATATTTACAACCACACGAGCCGCACTTTTTCAGCACCCAAGGTGACGCAGGACATGGCCATAGGCGATCTTGGCACGCGGATGCAGATAGAGGGAGTACGCCTCGCTGTGATACCCACGCCCGGCCTGAAGGAAAAACTATGCTATGAAGTGCTGGGAATACGGGACGAAGAGATGTACATGGTGTATATAGACGCGGAAACGGGCGTGGAAGAGCAGATATTCAGGATACTCAATACAGATGAAGGAAAACTGGCAATGTAATGTTGTGAGGGGGGCTTCTTGCCGATAAAATCGGCAGCCGCCCCCCTTCCCAGACCTCCCCCCAGCATCTTGCCCTGCTCGTCCGCAGGGCAAGATAAAGGAGTGCAATCTGACGTACACGCCGCCAGATTGCACTTATTAATATCAGTTAGGTTATGCCCACCCCTGACCCCTCCCGTTATAACCAGAGAGATAGTATAATGTTTATAAGCACGGGAGGGGAATATTACTTTTGGGGGCTGCGGGTATTTGGGAAAGGGGCTGGCGATAATTTCCCAACCTTTTGCGCCCCTTCTCAATGATACTTTTCCGATTCACAACGACGCTTTTCTGACGATATTATTACTCTGTCTGCTTTTTATTTCATAAGGCTGCAGTATACAGGTGGTGGCGAATCAAGGCAGTTTTGGATTGACGGCAGGTGCGTCATAGGGTATAATGAGCCAAGCTAAAAATTTAACAGACTAATTACCTGCCCAGAATGATGATACGGCGGCGGCCTTTTTTTGATACTGCACATGAACAGGACAGCAGCTCATAAGAATACAAAAAATCAGGAGGCAAAATGAAGGCATCTGTGATCGGAACAGGGAGTGCCCTGCCTAAGACGGTCGTTAAAAACGACGACTTCAAACAATGGGTGGATACCGACGACGAATGGATCTATTCACACACAGGGATCAAGGAGAGGCGGATTGCCAAGGATGAGACCCTCATATCCTTAGCCGCCGACGCAGCGAAAAAGGCGCTAGCCGACGCCGGCGTTTCAGGTGAAGAAATAGACCTCATCATTGCCGCTACATTTACGCCCGACTGCTTTACGCCGACGCTTGCCTGCATGCTGCAGAACGAAGTGGGTGCTACCTGCCCGGCTTTTGACCTGAACGCGGCGTGCTCGGGCTTTATCTATGCGCTGGATGTGGGCTACAGGTACATCAAGAGCGGCGCAGCAAAGAAGGTGCTGATCGTGGCTGCGGACATGCTTTCGCGCGTGACGAATTTTTCTGACCGCGGTACGTGTGTGCTTTTTGGGGACGGAGCAGGCGCAGCCGTTCTATCTGCACAGGGGGAAGGGAACATCATCTATTCAAAGACGGAAGCGGAGTCTGATACAAAATTCTCCCTGAGGATCCCCGGGCTTTATAGCAGATTTCCCTTGAACGAGTCTCTGCCGAAGGAAGAAAGCGTCGTTAGTATGGACGGCAATGAGATCTATATGAATGCGGTGCGTACCATGACGCGGGACATCAAAAAAGCCCTTTCTGAATCGGGGCTGACTATATCCGATATTGACTATATCGTACCGCACCAAGCCAATTCGAGGATCATAGACGCAGTGGCCATCAAACTGAAAATGCTCAAGGAAAAATTCTTTATGAACATGCCCAAATACGGAAATACCTCGGCGGCCAGCGTAGCGATCGCTCTTGACGAACTCTCCAAAAGCGGTATGCTAAGAAAAGGCACGCATGTGGCGCTTTGCGCATTTGGCGGGGGGTTCACATCGGGCTGCGCTATCCTCGAGTGGGCTAAATGAATGTGTTAAAAACGGCCATTGAGGCCGAAGGAGGTAAAATATATGGTATTTGAAAAAGTTGCGAAACTGATCGCAGAAACCAAGGGCGTGGACGTTACTATTATAAAGCCCGAAACGACGCTGCAGGAGCTTGGGCTGGATTCCCTTGACGCTGTACAATTGGTTATGGACCTCGAAGAGGAGTTTTCAATCACTATCGGCACCGAAAAGATAGCCAGGACAGTGGGAGAAGCCGTGCAGATCGTAGAAGAAAAACTGGCCCAAAAGTGAGGCATTGCCCAATGATTAAAACGGAGCTATGCGAACTGCTTGGGATCGAATACCCCATCATCCAGGGCGGCATGGCTTGGGTGGCGGATGCAGAACTGGCGGCAGCTGTAAGCGAGGCAGGCGGCCTCGGGTTGATCGCTGCTGCGAACGCACCGCCTGACTGGGTGCGAAATGAAATCAAAAAGGCAAGGTCTCTGACTAAAAAACAGTTTGGCATCAACATCATGCTGCTATCGCCATACACCGACCAGGTGGCTGCTTTGGCTGTAGAGGAAGCCGTGCCTGTGATCACCACTGGCGCCGGAAGCCCTGCAAAATACATGAAAGATTGGATCAATGCGGGCATCAAGGTACTACCTGTGGTAGCTTCCTGTGCACTTGCCAAGCGGATGCAGCGCATGGGCGCTTCGGCAGTGATAGCTGAAGGCGGCGAATCGGGCGGGCATATCGGCGAGCTGACTACGATGGCGCTGGTGCCACAAGTGGTAGACAGCATCCAGATACCGGTGGTGGCCGCCGGGGGTATCGCAGACGGCAGAGGGGTGGCAGCCGCGCTGGTACTTGGCGCAGCAGGTGTGCAGGTCGGTACACGGTTCCTTGTTGCGACGGAGTGCACGATCCATGAGAACTACAAGAAGAAGATACTGGCTGCAGAGGATATTGACACCATGGTGACCGGACGACGGCTCGGCCATCCGGTACGAGCGCTCAAAAACCCTTTCATGCGCAGCTTTGCGGAAAAGGAAAAAGACGAAAACGTGACGCTGGAGGAGCTGGAGAACTACGGCGTAGGCGGGCTCCGGAAAGCAGCGCGCGAGGGAGACATGGAATGGGGCTGTGTGATGGCCGGGCAGATATGCGGCTTGGTCAAGAAGGAGGAGCCGGCAAAAGACATCATAACAAGCATGTTCGAAGAAGCGGAAGCCATCCTCAAGGGCGCTTGCGGAAGGTGGATCAGATGAAAACGGCATTATGTTTTGCCGGTCAGGGCGCACAGTATGAAACCATGGGGAGATCCCTTTACTACGCGTCAACTGCGGCAAAAAAGGTGCTGGACGCTTTCGAAAGCACCTGCCCGGGATTGCTGCTCGTGATGTTCGAAGGCAGCAAGGAAGAACTTTCCCGGACAGAGAATACCCAGCCCTGCGTTTTTGCCCACGGGGCAGCTGCCTTTGCAGCAGCAGAAGAGGCAGGGTTATCGGCCGACATGATGGCGGGATTTTCGCTGGGTGAGTATACGGCTCTGGCATGCGCAGGCGCATTTTCACCCGAAGAAGGGCTGGAGATCGTCATCCGCCGGGCAGCTATGATGCAGGCAGCGATACCTGCCGAAGGCGGCGCGATGGCTGCGATACTCAAGCTTTCAGACACGCAGGTCATACAGCTTTGCGAAGGGATCGAAGGCGTGTGGCCGGTGAACTTCAACTGTCCTCAGCAGGTGGTAGTTGCTGGCTACAAACCAGCCGTTGAAGCAGCCCAGAAAAAGGCGGTGGAAATGGGCGGAAGGGCAATACCGCTGGCGGTGAGCGGACCATTTCATACACCGCTGATGGAAGACGCGGCTAAAAGCCTGGAAAAAGATTTTCAAAGAAGAACGTTCAATGCTCCCAAAATCCCCGTTTATGCGAACGCGACCGCTCAGCCGTACGGAGAAGACATCAAGGAGTTATTGATAAGGCAGGTCGAAAGCCCTGTCCTGTGGGAAAAGACGATAAGGAGAATGGCGGAGGACGGAGCAGAGCTATTTATCGAACTGGGGCCGGGAAAGGTGCTGACCGGTTTTGTGAGAAGGATACTGCCTGAAGCCACGATTTTCAACATTGACGACGAAGCAAGCTTGCAGAACCTATGTCAGGCGCTCGGCCTGAAAGCCAAATAGTATAGGAGCTATGCCAGAAAGCAATTATTTATTTTTTATTATTTATTATTAAGAGGTGTGAGAAGATGCTCTTATCTGGGAAAACGGCGCTGATAACCGGCGCTTCAAGAGGAATAGGACGCGCAATAGCCCTCGAATTTGCAAGGCAGGGGTGCAACATAGCTATCAACCACTACGATTTAGATGAGGCCGCAGCAAATGAGGTCTATAATGAGGTTACGTCCATGGGCCGCGAAGCGCTGCTTTTCAAAAGCGATGTATCCAGCTTCGAACAAAGCAAGCTCATGATATCTGAAACCGTATCGAAATGGGGAAGGTTGGACATTCTGGTCAATAATGCCGGCATCACGCGGGACGCTCTGATCATTTCGATGAAGGAAGAGGACTTTGACAGGGTGATGCAAGTAAACCTCAAAGGCGCTTTCAACATGTCCAAACACGCCGCAGGCGTAATGGCGAGGCAGAGGCAGGGCAGGATCATCAACATCTCATCTGTGGTAGCCCTCATCGGCAACTCCGGGCAGGCCAACTATTGCGCGGCGAAAGCAGGAATCATCGGGCTGACAAAATCGCTTGCACGCGAGCTGGCTTCACGCAGCATAACAGTCAACGCCATCGCGCCCGGGTTCATCGAAACAGATATGACGGGAAACCTTCCCGAAGACCTGAAGCTGGAGCTGCAGAAGAAGATTCCGCTCGGACGCTGTGGGCAGCCACAGGATGTAGCCGGTATAGTGTGTTACCTGGCGTCAGATGCGGGGGGGTATATCACAGGCGAAGTGATCCGCGTAGACGGCGGGATGGGAATGTAAATGGCAATAAAAGCCCTGAAACGCAATTTGTAGGAAGCCGCTGCCTGACGCGAGCTTTCCGTTAATTAAGTTTCGTAAGGACGATCCTAAGGCCTAAAATCGTAGATGTTGTCTATGTAAATTTGGAGGTTATATTTATGCGAAGGCGAGTAGCAGTCACAGGAATGGGTATCATCAGCCCCATTGGCAATGCTATCAAAG
Organism: Bacillota bacterium; assembly: GCA_030691525.1. Classification (GTDB taxonomy): domain Bacteria; phylum Bacillota; class Clostridia; order Christensenellales; family JAEXRW01; genus JAUYED01. The sequence continues at coordinate 24,306 of JAUYED010000126.1, forward strand.
ACTTTAAAGAAGCGATATTTACCAGCAAATGCGGGATAGCACAAATAACCCGCTTTAATACTGATGATTTCAGGGTGCATATCGGAGCCGAAGTCAAGGGGTTTAACCCTGAAAACTACTTCGATAAGGGCGAAGTTCGACGGGTAGACCCTTTCAGCCAGTTTGCTATGGCAGCTGCAACAGAGGCCATGGAAATGTCCGGCTTAATGCAGAGCGGGTTCGACAGCTGCCGTGCGGGCGTTTTTATAGGCTCAGGTATCGGAGGAATGTTGTCCGTTGCCAAAGAACTTGAAAGATTGAATGCGGGAGGGCCTTCAAAAGTATCGCCCTTCATGATCCCTATGATGATAAGCAATATGGCCTCGGGCCTGATCGCTATCCGCTTTAAGGCCAAGGGCCCTTGCTTGCCTATAGTAACGGCCTGCGCCACAGGCACGCACTCTGTAGGCGAGGCGTTCCACTCGATCAAAGACGGTTATACCGACATCGTCATTACCGGCGGTACGGAAGGGCCGATCACGCCGATCGGGCTTGCCGGTTTTACCAATATGTTGGCACTCTCCTTAAGGAACGACCCTGCCAGCTCCTCCATACCTTTTGACAAACGCAGGGACGGGTTCGTAATGGGAGAAGGCGCAGCGGTAATAGTGCTTGAAGAATATGAACACGCCAAAGCCAGAGGCGCCAAAGTTTATGCGGAAATCTGCGGGTATGGCAGCACAGACGACGCCTATCATATGACCGCGCCCGATCCCGAGGGTGAAGGATCGGCTAACGCAATAAGACTGGCAATGGCTGAAGCAGGAATCTCACCTGAAGACGTGGGGTATATCAATGCGCATGGTACGAGCACCCCGATCAATGACAGGATAGAGACCATGGCCATCAAAAGAGCGCTTGGCAAGGCGGCGAGCCGCGTAGCGGTTTCCAGCACCAAATCCATGACGGGCCATATGCTGGGCGCAGCGGGAACTGCGGAAGCAATAGCAACTGTCCTGGCGCTTTATGAAGGGATACTGCCCCCCACGATCGGTTATAAGGAGTTTGACCCTGAATGCGACCTTGATGTAGTGCCCAATACCGCGAGGAAAGTACAGGTAGAATATGCGGCGTCCAATTCGCTCGGATTTGGCGGCCACAATGCCACGCTTATTTTCAAGCAGGTTTGAGTTGGAGGGACGAAGATGGAAATAACAAAGCTCGAAGAATTGATCAAACTGATGGAGAGCACGAACCTCACGGCGCTCGAAGTGGAAGAGGAAGGCCTCAGAGTCCGAATGGAAAGGCAGCAATCTGTGCCGCAGGCCAGCCCGCCTGTCATCATCGCCGGAACTCCTTCGATGACGCAGGCCTTTATGCCGCAACAGCCAGCTGGTGAGAGTGAAGAGGGCGTTATAGATATGAACCTGGTCAAGACGGTGAAGGCCTCCATGGTAGGCATCTTTTACGCAGCGCCTAAACCCGGGTCTGAGCCCTATGTGGCGAGGGGAAGCAAGGTAAAAAAGGGCGATACACTGTGCATCATCGAGGCAATGAAGCTGATGAACGAGATCGCTTCTGAATATGACGGGGAAATAGCCGACATATGTGTTGAAACCGGTCAAATGGTGGAATTCGGCCAGACGCTTTTTAAAATTTATTAGGATTCTAATAGAGGAGTAACAAAATAAATGCAGCGGGAAGATATTAAAAACATTCTGCCTCACAGGGAACCGATGCTTTTGCTTGATGACGTGGAGATAAATGGAAACACTGCCTTGGGCAGTTACACCATACGGGGAGACGAATATTTCCTCAGGGGACATTACCCCGGCATGCCTCTGGTGCCAGGCGTGATACAGTGCGAGATCATGGCGCAGGCAGGCGCGGTACTCGTACTCAGCATGGATGGGAACCAGGGAAAAACACCGCTTTTCGGCGGAATGGATAAGGTCCGTTTCAGGAAACAGGTGAAGCCGGGGGATAAGTTTTTGGTAAAGTGTACCATCACACGCATGATAGGGGACGTAGGTTTCGGTGAGGCGGAGGGATATGTTGACGGAGAACTTGCAGCCAGCGCCCACCTCTCCTTCATCCTGAAAAAAGGGGCTAACTAAATGTTTGGCAAGGTTTTGATCGCAAACAGAGGTGAGGTAGCCGTTCGCGTGATTCGCGCTTGCCGCGAGATGGGCGTTTCCACTGTAGCGGTCTACTCGGAGGCCGACAGCGAAGCACTGCATGTGCATCTTGCCGACGAAAGTATATGCATCGGGCCTCCACCGGTCACCGACAGCTACCTGAACATGACATCCATACTCAGTGCAGCAGTATGCTCGGGCGCGGAAGCGATACACCCGGGCTATGGGCTTTTATCTGAAAACTCGAAATTTGCATCGTTGTGCACCACGTGCGGCATCGCTTTTATCGGCCCTCCGCCCGACGTTATTGATGCGATGGGGGACAAGGACAACGCGCGTAAAACCATGAGCAAGGCCGATGTGCCCGTGGTGCCGGGAAGCAATGTGATAAACGATATCAATAAAGCCAAGGTAGCTGCCGAGCGCATCGGCTTCCCCCTGCTGATCAAAGCAAAAGCCGGCGGCGGGGGGCGGGGGATAAGACAAGTAGAAAAGCCGGAGGATTTCAAAAATGCCTGTGAAACAGCCAGCGCCGAGGCCATGGCCGCCTTTTCAGACGGCGGGCTTTATTTAGAAAAACTGATTTCTCCTGCGCGGCATATCGAAGTACAGATAATGGCGGACAAACACGGCAATGTGCTTTGCCTTGGGGAAAGGGAATGTTCTCTCCAAAGACGCAACCAGAAGGTGCTGGAGGAAAGCCCGTCCCCGGCAATAAACGAGGAGCAGAGGGAGCGGCTGTACCATATCGCTTCACGCGCGGCCAGAGCAGTGGGCTATCAGAATGCGGGCACCATCGAATTCCTGATGGACGAAAACGGGCACTTTTACTTCATGGAGATGAACACGCGCCTTCAGGTGGAACACCCGGTCACCGAGATGGTCACGGGAATTGACATCGTCAAGTGGCAGATCCGGGTGGCTGCAGGCCACAGATTACCCTGGAAACAGAAGGATATCTCTATCAACGGGCATGCGATGGAATGCCGCATAAATGCCGAGAACCCGCATGAAAACTACCGCCCTTCGTGCGGGAAGATAACGCTGCTGCATGTCCCCGGGGGTCCCGGCGTAAGATTTGACAGCGCTATATACCAGGGCTACACGGTGCCGCCCTTCTATGATTCCATGATCGGGAAGCTTATTGTACATGCCAACACCCGCGAGGAGGCCATCCGGAAGATGCATTCCGCGCTTTCGGAACTGGTTATCGAGGGCATAGAGCACAACCTGGAGCTGCAGCTGGCCATAACCCGCGATGATGAGTTCCTGTTGGGGAAATACGACACCTCGTTTTTGACCAGAAAGAAGGTGTTATAAAGCATGCTGAAAGGGCTGATAAAAAAATCGGGGCTGACGCTCGAAGACTCCATAGCTGATTATTCCAAGCCCATGCCCTCCATCCCCGACGAAATTTGCATTTCCTGCATCTCGTGCAAGCAGGTGATATTGGTACAGGACATGCTCGACAACCTCAAAGTATGCCCCAAATGCGGCTATCATTCCAAGTTATCCTCGCATGAACGGCTGGCTATCACATTTGACGAAAGCACGTTCACCGAATGGGATGCCGCTCTGGAAAGCAAAAACATCCTCGGCTTTCCCGAATATGATGAGAAGCTCGCCACCGCAAAAAAAAGCTCGGGGATGAAAGAGGCAGTGCTGACGGGAAAAGCCAAGCTGGACGAGCAGGACTGCGCCGTGGTGATAATGGAAAATAAATTCATGCTGGGGAGCATGGGCTTCATCGTCGGCGAAAAAGTGACCAGGGCTTTTGAAAAAGCAACAGAACAGCGGCTGCCTGTGATCGCTTTCACGGTTTCGGGCGGCGCAAGGATGCAGGAGGGGATCATATCCCTGATGCAGATGGCTAAAACAAGCGGGGCAGTCAAGCGGCATTCGGATGCCGGGCTGCTCTACATAACTGTGCTGACTGACCCTACTACCGGAGGGGTAACAGCAAGCTTTGCGATGGAAGGGGACATCGTCATCGCGGAGCCCGACGCGCTAGTGGGCTTTGCGGGAAGGCGTGTCATTGAGCAAACCACGCGCACCAAGCTTCCCGACCGGTTTCAGAAAGCGGAATTTGTGCTTGAAAAGGGCTTTATTGATATGATCGTAGCGCGCAGCAAGATGAGAGAAACGCTGTCTGCCCTGCTGCGGCTGCACGGAGGTGTGAAGGCATGAGCGCATGGGAAAAGGTGGAGCTGGCAAGGAAGCAGGGACGCCCTACTGCGAAGCGATATATTGATGCGCTCATCGAGGGATTCATCGAGCTTCACGGGGACAGGCGTTTTGCGGACGACGGGGCTGTAGTCGCCGGCATCGGATGGTTCAATGACATGCCGGTAACCGTCATAGGGCTTGAAAAGGGCAGGGATACAAAGGAAAAGGTGGCAAGGAATTTCGGCAGCGCGAGCCCCGAGGGCTACCGAAAGGCCCTGCGGCTGATGAAGCAGGCGGAAAAATTTCACCGTCCTGTGATATGCTTTGTGGATACGGCAGGGGCGCACTGCGGCATAGGCGCTGAAGAACGCGGACAGGGCTCGGCTATCGCCGAGAACCTGATGGAAATGATGACGCTCAGGACACCGTTCATCTCCATAATCATCGGGGAAGGGGGCAGCGGCGGAGCCTTAGCGCTTTCGGTGGCGGACGAGGTCTGGATGTTAGAGCACGCAATATTCTCTGTTATCTCCCCTGAAGGATGCGCCAGCATCCTTTGGCGGGACGTACAGAGGACTAAGGAGGCCGCTGAGGCGCTGAAGCTGACCGCGCAGGATCTCTATGCGTTCGGGGTCATCGAGTGGATCATCCCCGAAGGGGAAGGGGCGCATGTCAACAGCGCCAAAGTATTCGAAGCCATAAGGGAAGCACTGAAAAGCAAGCTGGCAGTCCTTTGCAAGAAGGAAATAGGGGAACTGCTCGAAACAAGATATAAAAGGTTCCGCAAACTAGGATACAAAGGGGAGTGATGCGGTATGGTAAAAATCGTGACCGACAGTACGGCGTACCTGCCTTGGCACATTGCTGAGATGTGGGGCGTCATGGTCGTGCCTCTTTCATACGTCATGGAAGGGGAAATGTACGCCGATGAATTCGTGGAGAATCTGCCGAACTGCCGTATCCATACAGAAAAATACCAGATAGTGGCCAAAACGTCCCAGCCCGCCGTGAAATCTTTTATCTCGGTCTTTCAAAGACTGAGGCAGGAGGGGCATGAGATCGTGGCGGTTACGCTTTCATCGCGGCTCAGCGGCACATACAGCAGTGCATGCGTCGCTGCAAAACAGGTGGACGAAGAGCACATCACAGTGGTGGATTCGCTGACCACAGTTTACGGCATGTACCTGATGGTAGAACGCGCAGTGAAAATGGCTGCAACAGGGAAGGGCAGGGAAGAGATCGCCCGGGAACTGTGCGAGATGCGCAGCCGTATAGGCGCTGTTTTGACAGTGGAAACGCTGGAACCCCTGAGGCGCGGCGGAAGATTGAACGTGGTGAGGCAGTCGCTGAGCACCATGCTCAACCTCAAGCCCGTGCTCGCTATCGCCGACGGCATCATCATCTCCAAAGGACTGGCGCGCGGCTCCAAAGGCGCCCTGCTTGACATCGCCAAAATGATCCCGCGCGATGCCAAACGGATAGGCGTGATGCATGTGGCCGGCCGAGAACGCATGATCGAACTGATGGCTATAATAGAAAATATCTTCCCGGGCATACCGATCGAGCCGTGGGAGATCGGGCCGGTGATAGGCATCCATGCTGGCGCAGGCGCGGTAGGCGTGGCGTGGCTGAAATAGGCGGATTTTGTCTGCAGGGTATTTAAATTTTTTGAATATAAAAATTATAGGGAAGAGGATCAGTGGAAAAATGGATATTTTTGAAAAATGTTTCAATTTTACTGACGCTAAGGAGGCCATAAAGGCAGGCTACTACCCCTATTTTCATGAGCTTGAAACGGGGCAGGATACTGAGGTGATGATGGAAGGCCGGAAGACCATCATGATCGGCTCCAACAACTACCTGGGGCTGACATCGCACCCGCGCGTGAAAAAGGCGGCTATTGCGGCAATTGAACAATACGGAACGGGCTGCTCGGGCTCGCGCTTTCTTAACGGGACGCTAAAGCTCCACGTTGAACTTGAAAAAGAACTGGCGGAATTCCTCGGGAAAGACGACTGCATCACTTTCAGTACGGGCTATCAGACAAATCTGGGCATCGTATCTGCGCTGGCGGGAAGAACCGACGTGCTCATCTGCGACAAGGAGAACCATGCGAGCATTTATGATGCCTGCCGTTTGAGCTTTGCCCAGATGCTAAGATACGCGCACAGCGACATGGATGATCTAGAACGGGTAATGAAAAATGTAGGCGGAAGCAAGGGCAAAATGATCATCACGGACGGGGTATTCAGCATGAGCGGGGATATCGCCAAACTTCCCGAGATCGTAGCCCTTGCTAAAAAATACAACGCCCGCGTGATGGTAGACGACGCCCACGGCTTAGGCGTACTAGGCAAGAACGGCAAAGGAACAGCGGAGCATTTCGGCCTGACGGATGAAGTGGACATCATCATGGGCACATTCAGCAAGTCCCTTGCCAGCTTAGGCGGATATATGGCTGCGGCTGCGGACGTGGTGCACTATACCAAGCACATTTCCCGTCCGTTCATCTTCAGCGCGTCTGTACCGCCTGCCAACGCGGCGGCAGCGAGAGAAGCGCTCAAGATACTCAAAGAGGAACCCGAAAGGGTCACAAACCTGTACCATGCGGCGGAATACATGAGAGAAGGGTTGAGAAAACGCGGTATCCCCTTCAAAGAAACAAAGACGCCCATCATTCCCGTCTATACTTACGAGGATTACCGGACGTTCATCATAGCCAAACGGCTGCTTGAAGAAGGAGTCTATGTGAACCCTATCATCAGCCCTGCCGTACCCGTAGGCGAAAGCATGCTAAGGACAAGCTACACGGCAACACACACCGAAGAGCAGCTGGAACGGGCCTTGGGGGCTTTTGAGAGAGTATTCAGTGAAGTGGGTCAGGAACTAGCCGATTTGGCGGCTTCGTCCTCGACCATGGATACGAGCGGGTACATGTCATTGTAATGCTTCTGGATGAACATAGCGTCGCGCCTCTTATAGAGCCGTTCTAGCTTAGCTTATCTGCGATGGGCAGCAGGATGCGCTCATGCGCGCAGAGGGAAGGTGCGACGCGGTCAATGCGGCCTGTGACCTGTCTATTGAGGCACCCGCAGGTATGCAGGCACCGGTCACGAATGGCGCAAGAGGCGCATTCCGCCTTTTCCGTACCGTTAGTTTCAAAGAGGAAAGCCCTCTTTTTTTCGTCTATTCCGTATATCACATCGCCTATAGCAAAATTCATATCTCCTACGAACTGAACGCAGGGATACAGAGTACCATCGGG